>CAYWIC010000089.1:0-20840 GCA_964458115.1 uncultured Anaerolineales bacterium
CGATTCTTCCAGACCATTTCAAAAATGGGATCTTATTTTTGCACACCTCCTTAACCAAGGCAGAGCGCACCCTGATATTGGAAACCTGGAACGACACGACAGTTGAGTATCCAAAGAAATGTGTTCATGAGTTATTCGAAAACCAGGTAGCAAGTACTCCAGAGAACGTGGCGGTCATATTTAAGAAAGAACAGGTTACTTACCGCGAATTGAACCAGCGCGCAAACAAGTTGGCCAATTATCTGCGTTCGCTGGGTGTGGGACCGGAAGTGCTGGTTGGGGTATGCGTCGAACGATCCGTTGAATTAGTGGTGGCAGTGCTAGGCATTTTGAAGGCGGGAGGCGCATATGTTCCGCTGGATCCAGAATATCCCTATGAGCGCACTGCCTATATATTGGAGAATTCAAAAGCACAAGTGCTTTTGACCCAAGCGCGACTCGTAGGAACACTGCCCTCATCTGATGTGCAGATCGTACGTATAGATTCGGATTGGGATCGTATCGCTCAAGAAAATGGGGACAATCTTGAACCAAAATCCGTGTCAGAAAATTTAGCCTATGTACTTTTTACATCGGGGTCGACGGGCAAACCAAAGGGTGTGGCAATTCAACATGGCAATGTGGCAGCCTTGATTCACTGGGCACTGGGGGCGTTTGATAGACATGTCTTCAACGGAACATTGGCTTCTACCTCGATTTGCTTTGACATTTCTGTGTTCGAATTATATGTTCCGCTATGTTGTGGTGGAACGATGATCGTGGTTGAGAATGTGTTAGCAGTTCATGAAATGGAGCAGAACGACAAAATAACATTGATCAATACCGTTCCCTCCCCCATGAATGGCTTGATCCAGTTGGGCAACTTGCCCCCTAACGCAAGAACAATCACGCTGTGTGGTGAACCCCTTCAGGTAGAATTAGTGAATCGTTTATACAATTTAGAAATGGTCAAGCAGGTATATGATCTGTATGGCCCGACCGAAGATACCGTTTATTCGACTTATACATTACGAACGGCCGATGGACCCTACACGATTGGTCGCCCGATTCATAATACCCGCACTTATATACTTGATGCGCAGCGAGAATCAGTACCGATAGGCGTAGTGGGCGAACTGTACTTGGGCGGAGCAGGAATAGCTCGAGGGTATTTACATAGGCCAGAATTGACAGCAGAGTTGTTTATACCGGATCCGTTCAGCAGTGATCCTTCATCGCGCATATACCGCACCGGTGACCTGGCCCGCTATCTCCCTGATGGCAACATCGAATTTTTGGGGCGCGTGGACAATCAGGTCAAGCTTCGGGGATACCGCATTGAATTGGGGGATATCGAAGCACAGCTAATGGAAATCCCCGAGGTTCAAGAATGTGTTGTGATCTTGCGCGGTGATCGGATCGTAGCGTACGTTGTGGGGGATACAGACGAAGGACACCTAGAAAAGCAATTGGTCGAAAAACTGCCCCAATATATGCTACCAACGCATTACATGTGGCTGGATACGTTGCCAAGGTTACCAAATGGAAAGTTGGATCGGAAATCTCTTCCCGAAGTGGCTGGAGACCATGAACGTGATTCTCGAATTTCCCCAAGAAATAACCTGGAACAGCAATTGGTGCATGTGTGGGAGCAATTGTTAGCTACACAGCCAATCAGCCCACATTCAGATTTCTTCGAGTTGGGGGGGCATTCACTTCTAGCAGTACAAATGGTAGCTCGCGTGCGAGAACAGTTTGGTGTCGATTTACCTTTGACAACCTTCATCCAAAATCCCACGATTGAACGGCTGGCCGTAGCAATGCGTCAAAACCAGGGCCCCTACGCCAGGGAAGCTTTGTATGAAATTCAAGCAAAAGGAACAAGGCCACCCTTTTTCTGTGTCACTGCTGGCTATGGAGATTTATTAGCCCTCGCGCATCTGTCACGCCAGATTGGGTCTGAGCAACCCTTTTATGGTCTCCAACCGCCAAGTTATGATGGATTACAGCCTGCTTACTCTCAAATTGAGATTTTGGCAGCACATTATGTTAGTGAAATTCAGCGCGTGCAACCTGAAGGACCCTATTATCTAGGTGGTTATTGCTCCGGTGGATTGGCAGCATTTGAGATCGCCCAACAGCTTCAATCCCAAGATCAAACTGTTGCGTTGCTTGTATTACTCGAAACTCCTTACTCGTACGCCCGATCCACGCATTTGATTTACCGTCTATTACAGCACGCAATCTCGGGACTATTACCCGAATCCGAAAAAATCCGTTCTCGCCTTGTTCAAATTCTCCACAATATGTTCAACGACGCCGGCTTGGCCGCACATCTAGAAGCCATGGTGGGGTACTCCCCTACTGCATATTCTGGGAGAATTACATTGTTCCTGGCAAAATTTTCCTTCACTAGATTTTCTTTCATCCCCTATCGTTGGCAGCGCGTTTCAAATTTTGATGTAGACACGATATTGACTCCAGGCGACCATGACAATTTTATTCGCGAACCACACGTTTCGGCATTGGCGCATCACCTGAGAGACACATTAGACCAAGCAACCAGCCAGTTTTCTAATCAATAGGAGATTTTCCATGACGAAGAAAAATAATCCTGCTTCTAACACACTAACTCACTCCTTGATCAAAAATGAGATTTTTGGCAACTTGCCTGAAACTGCGCTGGAAGGAATCGAAGCCGAGCTGTCCCAGATTGCTTTGTCCGAGGGAGATAATCTGTTTTTACAAGGTGAGCCTAGTGAGCACCTCTACTTGGTCACAGATGGCCGTCTGCAGGTGAATATCGTTGATGATGGGAATCAGATAATCGTGAACGAAATCGGACCTGGTGAACTGGCTGGCGAGTTAGAAATTCTATCAGGAGAAGATCGCACAACCTCAGCGCTTGCGCTTCAGAAATCAGAACTGATCAAAATTCCCAGGAGGATATTCGATCGTATGGCGGATGATGCGCCGCAGTTTTTGTCCAAGATTGCCGAAACTGCCATGCGCCATTGGAAACGGGCCCAACTTCTCAAGATGCTGCCAGTCACATTTGGAGAACTTGATCAGCATATGTTCGAAGAAATTGAAGCGAAACTCGAGTGGGTAGAATTTGACCGCGGTGAATGTCTTTTGCGCCAAGGCGAGTCTGTGGATAATTTATTCATCCTAGTCACCGGTCGATTGTTCGCAGCAATAACGAATATTGATGGGAATGAGCGAGTTGTGGGAGAGATCATGCCGGGGGAGAGTCTAGGCGAAATGGAACTGTTTACCGGAGAGACGGCAGCTGCTAATGTTTATGCCGCCCGTGATTCCGAACTGGTCAAACTGCCTAAAGCTACCTTCGAGCAACTGGCACAATCTCATCTTTCCATTATGCGCCAGATTACTCAGCTTGTAATCCAACGCCTGCGTCGCGCGAACCAGAGTGTCTCACCGAAAAAAGCTCATACCGGGTTCGCTCTCGACATCGTTCTATACCCGGCAAGCCCAGATATCCCAATGGACGAATTTGCACATCGTCTATCGGCAGCGCTTAATACGATGGGGTCGACGCTACTCTTGGATAACGCACGTTTTGATGAATACCTGGGGCGGCCGGGGTCAGCTCAGATCAAAGAAGGCACTCCCGAGGATGCTCGGCTTGTCGTCTGGCTAAATCACCAAGAGACTCAGTATCGCTTCATTATTTACCAGGCTGATTTCACACTCTCAGAATGGACGCAGCGCTGCATGCGCCAAGCGGATCATGTTTTGATTGTTGGCGATGCTACCAAAAGCCCAATATTGGGGGATCTTGAGTCTGAGCTACACAGGAAAGACAAGATTGGAATTCGTCGGCACTTGGTCTTACTCCACCCCTCAAATGCTGATAGGCCAAGGGGAACGGAGCGGTGGCTGGAGAAGATTTCAGTCGATCGGCATCACCACATCCGGATAGGTCGGGACGCGGATATCGAGAGATTGGCTCGTTTCGTTGCCGGACAGGCCATAGGCCTTGTACTCAGTGGCGGTGGCGCGCGCGGTTTCGCCCATATTGGGGTGCTGCGAGCTCTTAACGAAGCTTCAATTCCAATCGACATCATCGGTGGCAATAGTGCCGGTACCTTGGTCGCGGCGCAGTATGCCATTGGCTGGAACCCAGAACGCATTCATCAAGAAAACCGACCTTTTGCAAAAAAGCCGATCAAATTAATGGATTTTACTGTTCCACTGCTGTCGATTGATACCGGCCGGAAACAATATGATTCACTGATGAATTTCTTTGGAGATATCCAAATTGAGGATATGTGGACACCATTTTTCTGTGTTTCTAGTAATTTGACAAGAGCCGAAATCGTCGTTCACCGCACTGGTCCGTTATGGCGCGGTGTAAAAGCCAGCAACTCATTACCAGGCATGGCACCCCCAGTCGTGCAAAATGGAGATCTGTTGGTTGATGGGACTTTTCTCAACGATCTCCCGGTAGACGTGATGTACGATTTTTGTGATGGGGGCAGTGTCATTGCAGTAAATGTCAGTCCGCCTGTTGACCTGAAGGATAACCCCGATTATGGGGACCATGTATCAGGGTTGAAACTTCTCTGGCGACGGATCAATCCCTTTGTACCTGCGATTAAAACACCAAATATTGTTGCGTTGGTGCAGCGTGCTGGGGAACTGAGCAGTATCCGTGATCGCAAATACCTGCTCCGGCGCGAATTGGCAGATCATTATCTTAGTCCCCCCTTGGCAGATTTCGAGCTGATGGACTACACCGCGATTGATGAATTAGTTCAGACTGGATATGAGTACGCAGTTGAAGAGATTTCCAAATGGCCCTCATCCATTCCCTAAAGGGATGAAACGTGCTTACGTTTGTGTTGGTCCGATGATTTATGTGGAATACTACCCCTGAGAAAATCACATTTGCCGAGAGTGAAGCGCATATTTGGCGCGCCTCACTCTCAGTATCAGATCAAGCAAATAATGATTTCCAAATTTAAGATATTTCCAGTTCCACCACGATTAGCGCTCGTCACGCAGTTGGGGGTCAGCGACTTTATGTAATCCACGCGAGACCAGATAGAATCCCAACGAAAAAAGCGAGAAAGCTAAAGCTGAGGGAATTAGCACGTGCCACTGTGGCCCAGAGCCGCCGATCATGCCATAAAGAAAGGCATCATAGATCAGTGTGCCCCAATTGAGATCAATGCGCTGCAGACCAAAGAAAGACACAAAACCATAGGCGATTACGGAACTGCTTACGGAGATCATCATTTGCAAAGCAGCCAGGGGGAGCATATTGGGCAGAAAATGCTTGGTCATGATATGCACCGCTCCGCCTCCAGAAACTTGGGCGGCCTCCATGAAAGGTTTGGCGGACACTTTGAGCGCCGCGGTACGCATGACGATAGCTGCGCTGCCTGCGCCAGTGACCACCCCGAAGATCAGGCCCAGGGTGATGGCGCTCATATCCCGGAAGCGCGCCCCCAGGATGATCATCAAGATGGGTGCAGGCAGCAAGATCATGGCATCCATCAAGTTGGTGAGGATCAAATCGACCTTGCCGCGGAAATAGGCTGCGGGGATGCTCATCAAGAGAGCGACAATTGCCGTGGTGATCGAGGCCGTAAAGCCAAGCACAAAGGTAGGTGTAGTTGAGGCCAGCAGCATGCTGAGCACATCCCGGCCGAGGGAATCGGTTCCCAGCAAGTGCACGCTATCAGGTGGCGCAGGATGCGGGATCAAGGCACCATCGAAGCCTGTGTAAGGGTCGAATAATCGCCGCTCCCAGATGGTGTTCATCAGGATCGGGTGGGCGATGGCCATGATGGCAAACATGGCTATCAGGAATAGCCCCAGCACTGCCAGGCGGTCTTGGGTGTACATGTTCCAGCCGATTTTGAAGCGCTTCCAGGCCATGATGGAACGTATTCGTATGCGTTCCCCTGTTGAAAGTACAGTGTATTGCGGATTTGAAATTGTAGCCATCTTTCTCCAAAAGTCACTCGATTAGAAATCTCCAGACTTTTTCTAGTAATGCTTAACTTGTGCTGTCATCAAACCGGATCCGCGGGTCCAGGTAGGCTGCCAGGACATCCAAGAATAGGCGCACGACCAGTGCCAGCACGCCGATCATCAGCAGCACGCCCATTACTGTGGGGATATCTTGCCAATACATGGCATTGAACATCATCCCGCCCATACCCGGCCAGCTGACCGAATCTTCGATGATCACGATCCCGGCCAAAAGGAACGGCAACGAAATGAATAAGCGGCTGAGCACTGGTAGCAGGGCATTCCGAGCGGCATGTCGCTCACGGATTGTATGTGCTGGCAGTCCTTTGGCTTGAGCCGTCTTGATATATTCATCTTTCAAAACTTCGGTCATGCTGGATTGCATGATGATCATCGTATCGCCAAAACTGAGCAGGATGTAGGTCAACAATGGCAGGGCTGCTGAACTGAGAATGTCGAAGGCATAGGGATGAACGCCATCCTGATACCAGATTCCGATTACAACTCCTGCGATGACAAGCACTTGTGCCCACCAGGGAGTACGCCACTTCAACAAACGCCTTATCACGAACGCCAAAACCAGCACAGCCAGCGAGACCCTAAGGGTTGTATTGAAGACGATCAAGGCCACTTCGCGCGGGCGCAGTTCCGTGCCGATCCATAACATGCGGCTGATATTAGGGAATGCCAAAGCGTTTATTCCACCCCCCTGGCCGCGGGAGACATCTGCCTGGCGGCCAAAGAAATAGGCCACCAGCCAGGCTAACCAGGGTGGGAAGGCTGTGAATAATGAGATACCGGTCAGCGTGGTCGTACCAGAGAGCACCCCTGCCCCGCGCCAGGCAGTCCACTTCCCCAATACCATTCCAATGCCAAAGGCGATCAACGTCCCTGGGATGAAGACCAGCAGCGTGGGTGGCAGCACGATCTCGATCACAGCCGAGACCGGAAAGCCCCACCCAGACAAGCCCAGATCCCCGCGAAAGATGCCCGAGATCCACTGCCAATACTGCTGATAGAGCGGCAAGTCCAACCCCAGACTCGATCGCAGGCGGTCTCGTTCAGCCCGATTCAGGAACATAGCGAACTGATCTACAAAATCCCCTGGCATGACCCATTGAATGACGAAGAACATCAGAGAAAGAAACAGCACCAGCTTGATCACACTGGCGAAGAATTGTTTGATCAGGTACTTAGTCACTATCAGATACTCCGCTTAAAGATGTCCGCTGGGAAGGGATCGGTGGCTGCCAAGCAGCCACCGATCCCTTCCCAGCGATATATCATTTTAGATCTTCAGGTAAGATGGGCAGGTGCCTCACTCGGACCCCCGTGGCATCAAAGACGGCATTGGCCACCGCTGGTGCAATGGGGGGCACTCCCATCTCTCCCATCCCCGAAGGATTGCCGAAATCCTCGACGATATCCACCTCCACCAACGGCATCTCATCGATCTTTAAGATCGGACAATCATGAAAATTACTCTCCAGGATGCGCCCTTGTTCCAGCGTGACGCCGGCTTTCAGGGCCGCGGTCAGGCCAAAGGCGATGCCGCCCTCGATCTGTGCCTTAACATTGTCCGGGTTGACTGCCAGACCGCAGTCCACCGCACAGACTACTCTCTGCACACTCACGTCACCGTTGGCGTTCACTTCCACTTCTGCAACCATGGCAACATGGGTGACATTGAAGGTGGCGAAATACGCCAGACCACGACCCCAGTTCTCCGGCAAAGGCTGGCTCCAGCCAGAACGTTCACCTGCCAATTCGATGACCGCGCGCCCGCGCCCCGAAAAGAGTTCTAAACGATAATCGAGCGGGTCAAGTCCGGCGGCGTAGGCCAATTCATCGATGAAGCATTCCCTGGCATAGGCCTGCGGGTGATTGTAGACCGAACGCCAGGCCCCCGTTGGAATAATTCCTTCACCACTAAATTCTCGCACTGTAGGACGCGTCACAGCTGCAGGATCTCCACTAGCATATTGATAACTTAGAGGGTGGTAGAAATCGTGCTGCATGTCGTCCTCGCGTGTCCAAAATACTTGCACCGGCGCGCCAATCACCTGCGACACTTGCGCAGCCTCAACAGCATAATCAGCTTCCAGGCGACGGCCAAACCCGCCACCCAGCAAGGGCACATGCACCGTGATCTTCTCATCAGGCATTCGCACGACTCGCTGGATCATTGATTTCACTCGCTGCGGGTTTTGCGTGGGAGCCCAAATTTCACAGGTATCCTCACGCACATCTGCGACGCAGATCATCGGCTCCATGGTGGCATGAGCCTGATAAGGAAATTCGTAAATCGCATCGATGCGGCCGTCCCCCGCGGATCCCGCCTCTGGAGCCCTCTGAGCCAGCTCAGTGCGGATCGAAGTGCTGCTTAGGTCTGCGCCGTCGCCCTCATTCCAAGTGATCTCCAGCGCTTGGCGTCCCTTGATGGCTGCCCATGTGTTCTCGGCAACTACAGCCACTGCCCCGTCGATTTCATGCACGGAATGCACGTCTCGAACCTGAAGGGTGTTGCTGTCATCATAGCTGGCAACCCTTCCGCCGAATACCGGGCAACGGGCGATGGTGGCGTATAGCATTCCAGGGAGTTTGATATCTGACCCAAAGAGTGCTCTGCCAGTTACGATGTCTGGGGCATCCCAATGACCTACTTCGGTCCCGATGAGCTGAAAATCAGACTCCGGTTTGAGCGGCACAGACCAGATTTCAGGCGGCTCTACTTCCGAGGCTGATCCTGCCAATTGTCCATAGGCGAGTTTCTGTTCCCCATCTGGGTGAACCACGAAACCAGCAGCCGTGGTGCAACTCTCACCGCCGACATCCCACACCTCGGCTGCAGCCGTTTTGAGCATCTCGCGCGCTACAGCCCCAGCGCCGCGCAGCGTGCCATAGTAACTGCTGATACTGGCGCTGCCCCCAGTGACCTGGTCTCCATAATGCGGGTCCGCGGTGGCTTGCTCAATGCGGACAGCCTCCCACGGCGCATCCAGTTCATCAGCCAGAATCATGGCAATGGCCGTGCGGATTCCCTGGCCCATCTCGGAGCGAAAGGCTGTCACGTTGACGGTGCCATCTTGATCGAGTTTGAGGTAGATATTTGGCTCCAGGGTGCCTTGGGGCAGTTCTAGGGGAGCAGGTTCCTCACTGGGCATCGCAGTAACCTGCACAACTTCAGGTTCTGAACAACCCCCCAGGTAGATGCCAAGCATCAGGGATCCACTGGCCGTCCCCATGACTTTCAGAAAATCTCGCCGGTTCAGTCTGGCTTCTGTCATGATCCCACCTCCTGCGCGGTAGTATGGATGGCATTGCGGATGCGCTGGTAGATGCCGCAACGGCACAACACATTCCTCATGGCGGCATCGATATCATCGTCGCTGGGATTGGGGTTGCTCTCCAGCAGGGCGGCTGCGCTCATGATTTGGCCCGGTTGGCAATAGCCGCACTGCGTGACGTGCTCCGCCAGCCAGGCCTGCTGAAGGGGATGTTCTCCATGAGCAGAAAGCCCTTCGATGGTGGTGATCTCGCTACCAACAGCCTCTGTGACAGGGGTGACACATGAACGCTGTGCCTGTCCATCGATGTGCACTGTGCACGAACCGCACAACCCCATCCCACAGCTGTACTTGGTTCCCGTTAATTCGAGAGTGTCGCGCAAGACCCACAGCAGCGGTGTATCTGCATCGACATCCACAACGTATTCTGCTTGATTTACATATAATGTGAATTCTGGCATGGGAGGCTCCTCTTTCTTATGCGTTTTATACCATAAGTGGATAAGATTAGTTCAAATTGGTACATTGTATAGTGCACATAAGAAAATAATTGTGAACATTAGAAGGGCAAAATCTAACTTAGCAATGCACTTGTGGAAAATGATCTTGAAAATTGACTCATTTATGATACGCTTGCCCTATGAGTTCGTCAAACCAAGTTGATCAACGCAAGAGTTTCCTTGCGATTATCGTTGTATGCTTGATCGTTTGGACATGCCTGGTTGCCCTGATTACTGGATTTTTGATATTGAACCGACGTTTTGATCAGCCTGATGATGCTGCGCTCGGACCCACTGCCACAACTGGGCAAATCGCTAGTCCCACGCCAACAACTGAGAACGTTCCACCACCATACTCAGCTCTGCCAACCGGTTCTCCCACAACTACAGGATTTCCGATTACAGACAGTTTGCTTCAAGGGAAAATCGTCTTCACTTGTTATATCGACGGGTATGATGAGATCTGCCTGATGAATGCCGTTGGCAGCGGCTCGCGCCGATTGACCAATAGCACTGCAACAGATTTCTACGCCTCGCTTTCCCCCGATGGACAGACCATTGTATTCTCCTCTCGCAGAGATGGTCGTTTCGAGATCTATCGCATGGATATCAACGGGGATCGCCAACAAAGGCTTACCCATAATATTGGCTCGGCTTTCGCGCCAGCGATCTCCCCTGACGGCAGCACGATCTTGTTCGCCAACGATATCGGCCCCAACCAGACACTCTGGTTGATGGATATCGATGGCAGGAACCCCCGCAAACTGACCGATTCTCCCTATGACGACATCGACCCCACCTGGTCGCCAGATGGGAGCATGATCGCCTTTGCCTCCTCACGCAGTGGTATGCGACAACTCTACGTGATGAACAGCGATGGCACTGGAATCCGGCAGGTAACCGATCTGCCTGAGATGGGCGGACGGCATTCCTGGTCGGCAGATGGACGTCAATTGGCCTTCTATGCTGGCCCGAGAGGGGATCATGACATCTTTCTGATCAATATCGACGGCACCGGTTTGCATCAACTCACCGATGGCGGCGATAACCTGGCCCCCAGCTTTTCTCCAGACGGACAATGGATTACGTTCACCTCATATCGAGATGGTAACAACGAGATCTACATTATGCGGCCCGACGGCAGCGATATTCGCCGCTTGACAGAAAACACTCGGCCCGATTGGCAAGCAAGGTGGGGGCCGTAAGATTTTCGAGTTCACGACTGTCATTGAATCGTCGTGGAAGTTAGCAGATTTGGGGGTATGGGGCGTGCAGAGCACGCCCCATACCCCCAAAATCTGGAGTTCACCATGGGGATTCCCAATGACCAATAAGAGAAAGTCATGCTGGACCCTATTAGTAAGTAAGCGATGCAGAAGATTATCTTCTCTGAGAAATTGAACTTCTGAAAACACCAAATGAGCGTAAGCATAATTATCCCCACATTGAACGAAGAAGAAAGCATCGGCTTTGTGCTCTCCAGCATTCCCCAAGCGCTGGCTGACGAGATCGTCGTCGTCGATGGTGGCTCCACGGACCAAACTGTCGCCATCGCTGAAGCTGCTGGAGCGCGGGTATTCGCTGAGCCCCGGCGGGGGTATGGCCGTGCCTGCGCTACCGGGGTTGAGGAAGCCATTGGAGATATCATTGTCTTCCTGGATGCTGATGGAGCCGACGATCCGGCCAATGTCGCTGCGCTTGTCGTGCCCATCCAGACGAGAAACGCAGACATGGTGTTAGGCTCTCGGCTGTCAGGTATGATCGAGCCCAGAGCCATGCCCTGGCAGCAATATTTTGGCAATTGGCTCTCAGCGCGACTGATCCACTGGATTTACGGCTTGCCAATCACAGATCTAAGTCCCTTGCGAGCGGTGCGAAAATCCATGCTGGTCGAGTTGGGCATGACCGAAATGACCTACGGCTGGCCTACCGAGATGATCGTAAAAGCGGCCAGGGCGAGGTGGCTGATCGAAGAGATTCCAGTCAATTACCGGAAGCGTTACGGCGGCCAATCCAAGATCAGCGGCACTCTGCGCGGCACCATTCTGGCTGCATATTTTATTATTGGAACCATTATTCAGAATTCATTCAAGAAATGACCCCTAGATCTGGATAGTCCCACGGCGTTTCCCAGAGAACCAAAATAACCATTATGCACACCCCTCAATTAATTAAGCGCGTCATCCTGAGCGAAGCGAAGGATCTGGAGCTAAGTCAAGTACAATATTTATGTCTGATTCTGTATTAATTATCATGGCCAAGGAGCCCAGGGTCGGCTCGACCAAAACGCGCCTTTGCCCCCCGCTGACCTTCGAAGATGCCGCGCGCCTCTATGAGGCACTGTTGTTCGATACGCTTGAGTCAACAGGCATTCTACCCAACATTGACCTGGCCATTGCCATAACCCCGCCCGAATCTCAAGAGTACTTCGAGCGGATTTTACCCCCCGGCACGCTGATGTTACCAGTCACTTGCGCCGATATTGGCGATTGCTTGAATCAGGTGCTGACTCGCTTGCTGGGACGCGGCTATAAGAAAGCGATAGCCCTGAACGGGGATGGTCCTTCTCTGCCGGGGGAATATATTCAGCAAGCTTTTAATCAACTCGACGAGCATGATCTGGTCTTCGGGCCTGCTGAAGATGGCGGGTACTATCTTGTCGGTTTAAAGGCTTCCACCCCTGAGATATTTGGTGGCATCGACTGGAGCACGCCTAAAGTTCTAGAACAAAGCCTGGCGAAATGTGAATCGTTAGGTCTTCGAGCAGGCTTAACACCCACCTGGTATGATGTCGATACTGTAGAGGATGTGGATAGGCTACGAGAAGAATTGGGCACATTACCCCAAGATCGTTTGATCCATAGTCGCCGTTATTTCGATGAAAGCTAAGTTCGCCATTGCTTTCCATAAGTTGGGGGGGATAAGCTTTGCTATGGGGGTGCTGATACTTGGCAGCTTGTTGGTTCTGCCTTCCTTGGCAAGCCTGCGTGGCGTAAACACAACCACCTTCCTGGTATATTTCGCTTTCGCAAGTGTAGCCTATGCCGTTTCGGTATATCGACAAGGTAGAGATCAATTATCATTGAAGTTGATCTGGGGGTTTGCGATCCTCTTCCGGCTGGTCTTGCTGTTTACAATCCCGACCCTTTCTGATGATGTCTATCGGTACACCTGGGACGGGCATCTGCTGAACCGGGGAATCAGTCCCTACGCGCTGCCGGTCAACGATCCATCCCTGGATGCATACGACATTCCGCTGCGGACAATGGTCAACCACAGTTGGATGGCCTCACCCTATCTACCCGTCGCTCAATTGTTCTTTGCAGTTGTGACTCGCATTGCACCTCAAAGTATCCTAACTTTTCAGATTGCCACGGCTGGATTCGATCTGCTTACGGGCTGGCTGGTGATGGATTTGCTTCGGAGACTGGGATTGGACCCAAATCGGGTCTTGCTCTATTTGTGGAACCCACTGGTGATCGTCGAATTTTCCCATGGCGCTCATGTGGATTCACTGATGATCTTCATGATGATGGCTGCCTTCTGGTTTCTAGCTCGCACCATCTCATACCAACGTGTAGCGAGGGATCCCGATAGGATAGGCTTGTTCGCCTCTGTGATTTTTCTGGCCGCGGCCACTCTCACAAAACCTTTGCCTATTCTTCTGGCACCCTTATTCATCCGGCGCTGGCGTTGGCGAGGCGCCTTGCTCTATTCGGGCCTGATCCTGGCGGTGCTGGTACTCTTCGCTCTGACTGCGGGCTGGGGCATCTTCGGAGAGATGGATGGCACCGGCGTTTTCGGCGCCACACGTATCTACCTGCGTTATTGGAATTACAATAGCGGGATCTATCATTGGTTAGAGGTGCTGTTCTCCGGCTATCAAACCCCAGGAGCTGTGCCCGTGGAAGTTGTGGGTGAAACCCCGCTAGTTATCGCCAAGCTTATCACGTCAGGCTTCCTTGGCTTAATTGTGCTAATCGCAGGCTGGAAAGCCCGGCAATTGGACAGCGACCTGCACAGAATTCTGCGCCTGGCCGCGATCCCCCTGGGGGCGTATCTCCTGCTCACACCCACCATCCACCCCTGGTACCTGACCTTGATCATCCCATTCCTTCCGTTCCTGAATTATCTAAATGAAGAGAATTTCAAGATTGGGAATCAATCAAAAATGCCTGCAACGGCCAGTCTCCCAACCGAGCCGAAATCGGTCAGGAATGCGGTTCGAGTTATTCCCCAACCTTTCATCTGGCCATGGATTTATTTTTCAATTGCGGTCGCTTTCTCGTATCTTACTTATTATGATCCCGTTAACCTGCGCGAGTATTCCCAGGTGCGCCTGCTCCAATATATCCCAACCTATACATTGCTGCTGTGGGCGCTGGTGCAAATAGCCTGGGGTGCGTGGAAATCCAAGCATATTTCGCGCTGAGGATTTACTTTAGCATGCGATCCAGAAGTTCAACTTTTTCGAATAGTTGAACTTCTGAAATTTCCATGCTCGTGTAAGAAATGCGGGATTTCAGCCATCTATGCGCTGATCTAGAAGTTGAATTTCTCGCGGGAAAGGATAACCCAATGACCATAGCGCTTGCCATCTTTGCCGGTGCCAGCCTGGGCTACGCCCTGGAGCGAGGCGATCTCTGTTTTCACAGCACGCTCAGGGGCTTATTCCGCCATCCTAAGCAACTCGATCTCTTCCGAGCGTACCTGCTGGCGTTGTTGATCGCCACACCGGCAATTTACGCCCTGCGCGCCCTGGGGTGGATCGAACCCTGGATCCCGCCTTTTGCCTGGGGTGCCAACATTTTTGGTGGGTTGATCTTCGGTGTGGGCATGGTAGTGGCGGCTTCGTGTATCACCGGCCTGTTCTACAAGTTAGGCCATGGCATGTTGGGCACCCTGGTGGGGTTGGCTGCTTGGGCCTTGGGCGACATCCTGGTCTACCGCGGGCCACTTTCTGGGATTAGGGCGATATTATCTTCTGGTGGACAATCCCTGACCCTTACAGACATTCTTGGCCCCTCAACCTGGATCTTCCTTCCTTTGGTCGGGTTGGCTGCCGTAATTTGGCTTTTGTTCGCACCCAAAGCGAATCTAGTGAGGCGCGAAAAGTTATGGGGTTGGCTGCCCCTGGGGATCGTCGTGGGCGTGATCATTTCCATAAGCTGGCTTTTGGCTGAAGCAGGCGGCACAAACTACCCCTATGGCACCTCCTATGTTCCAACTGGAATTTACCTGGCGCTCTTCGAAAACGGCCACGATGGATCGTTGCCTACATCTCCCTGGATCCCTATTGCGCTGGCCAGCCTGATTCCCGGCGCGCTGATCGCGGCTGTCCGCTCAAAGACACTTTGGGTTCGTGGCGAGACTGGCTTACGTTATCTTCAATTAGGCATAGGGGGCTTCTTGATGGGCGTTGGTGCCGCCTTTGCAGGGGGCTGCAATCTGGGGCATTCGCTGGTAGGTGTGCCGCTGCTATCGGTAGGCAGCATTGCCACCACGGTAGCGATGGCGGTGGGGGTTTTTGTGGCCGACAGAATCACGGGCATGTTTTCAAATAAATCTTAGGGCTTAGAATTTGCCCACCCTAAAAAGGATTGTTCTCTAGCCAACTGATAAAAATTATCGGGAATTGCGGCTAGGATATCTTCTTCTGCAAAATGGAAGCCGTTTTTACGTGCAAGTCTGGTTACAGCACGCCAGTTTCCCTCACCAAGTCGCAAAATCTTCTGTAACAGGTTTTTATCGACCATCAATAGCTTTAAAAAATCGTTTACCGGAGTAGTTTTTTCCAGGGAGAGAGTATCAATTTCCCAATATTTAGGATTGAAAAACATACCTGGTTCATCGCATTCGTGTAAGTACCAGAATCCTGCTCCCAGATATGCTTTGATTTCTAAGATCTGATTTGCGCTGCAATTAAATTTAATATGGCTGATATTTCGAGAATTTACTCTTGAGTAGTTTTCCTCATTTCGAGGGGGTGCATGCATTACTTTAGGATTAGTTTCCTCATAGAATAACTCTGAAGATTGGCCTTCCCACTTGAACATTGAATCCACCTTTATTTGGGGAAATCGCTCTTTTGCGGCTAACTGCTTGATGAAATCAACCATTTCAAAACCGGGTCCAGAGCGCACGTCCAAGCCGATAACCCCGGCGTCTTCATCGTCAGCGTTCACCTGTACCATCACAACATCAACATAATTACTAATTATCTCATCAATTAACTGCCGGGTAATCGATGTGAATTTGATCCCATATATTTTTAGCAGAAAGTTGTTTACCTGAATAACAGGGATATTGAAACACAATCGCAATGGAGTCGCTTCCCTGGGATACATCACACCGATATGCTCAAGGGTCGCTCCAGTTGGGAGCAAATGTAAGAGATTGCGGATACTTGGAGGCCTGATTCCTGGAAAAAGGCTGTTTACCAAAGTCTCCATCTTCCGCAAGCAATTTTCGTCGAAATTTGACAGACTGCCATCTTTAAAGCCAATAAATAAATTCGGGATCGGAATTGGAGCATCATAAGCTTCCTGATCGAATTCCAGCCAAATATTTTCAATCTCTTCGTGTAAAAAGGATGATAGGTTTTCCCAATCCATGCAAAATGATCTGATGCGATCCCAAGATGCTGACCTCCCAATCCGGTCGGCGTATCTAATGATATTCGCGCTAGAAAATCTTCTATAGCGAAAGGAAAGATCGATAGCATCTTTTTTGCCCATCAGGCGGCATTCAAACAACACATTGCTTGGAGGGGGCAATGTGCTCGCAAACTGCTCGATTTTTAGTGCTTTGGCTGGAGGTATCAATTCTAATGGCAAATAGGGAAAAATGTCTCTCAACACAGAAGTAGACATCAACATCTCCAATAGTCACACCTGATTTTCCTACTTTGTCCAGGCGGAAAATTCAGTATTGGCTGCTCGCTGGATGAAATCTCCGGGTATCGCAGATTGAATTTGATCAATTTTAAAGTGAAATCCTCTTATACGCCCCAGGCGGACCAGACCCTGCCAGTTTCCAGGTTTAATGCGCATGATTTCTTTTTGCAATTCAGTGTCGTTTCGAATCAGATCAATAAACGCCTCTGCTTGCGCCGATGTAGGATCTACGACAGGCGCATCTTCGCCAGATACTGGGTTTCCTTCTGGAATCAGGTTTGGCGCACTGGCCTTTATGTGGATCTCGGAGAAGTAAAAATTATTCTGTCTTCCTAAGCGAACAACACGCTTCCACCTTCCTGGAGCAATCGCTTCGACCTTTTTTCTTAGCGAGGGATTTTGATTGATTCGCTGAATAAAGGCCTGGGCTTGCGCCATGGTTGACAGAGGGTCAGAGTTTTGGGGGATTTCAGGAGCATTTGGATCTACTTCAGAGATCAGAGTTGGGGCGATAGCCTTGATTTGAGCAGCGCTAAATGTTAACCCTGCCAGCCTTCCAACCCGCACAACTCGTTTCCAATGTGCGGGACTGATTTTGCTAAGTTTTCGATTAATTTCCTCATCCGAATTTGCTAGAGTATCAAATTCTTGGGCGTGTTCGATACTTGGGGAAACATTAGGCACTTTTTGCTTTTGGGGCGTATTGGGGTCTGCTTCGGGAATTAAATCAGAAGCTACAGATTTTATTTGGTCGACTGTAAAATAATATTCTGCCAGACGTCCAATTCGGACGACGCGTTGCCATCGCCCTGGCTTGATTCGGCCGATTTGTTTCGCAGTATTTTCATCACGCTCCGCAAACTCAACGAAAGCACTCGCTTGATCAACTGTGGGTTGAGGTCTAATTTCAGGGTGCATATTTTCTCCTATCAAAAATATTTGGTACATCTTTCGACTTTTTACCAATTACCGGGATCCAAAACTTCTCCTACCCAACCAAACGCATCTTCCATGAATTCCTCTATTGCACTTGCGACATATCCAGCGGCAACCAAGGCATCGTTGACCACATCATCCGCAAAACCCCCGACATCTTTCAAAAAATAGCCAACTTCATCAACCGCAAATCCAGCATATTGCAGGGCATCCGCAAGGGCCTCTGCAGTCGTCGCGCCGATATGTTGCAGGGCACCGCCAATTTCATCAATATCCCAGCGATTGGCGTATTCCAGTGCATCTGCAATCACGTTGTAGGATGCATCGTATACATCCTCGATACCATCGGCAATCTCATTTATCGTGTAGTTGCTGTAATCCAATGCTTCTGCAATTCCGGCTTCTGTTTTATCTTTTGCGATTTTTAATCCCTCGATGGTTTCTGAGGCCGTATAGCCAGCATATTCCATCGCCTCCCCTATCTCAGCACCTGTAGCATCGAAAGCAACATCAAGGCCTTCGGCAATTTCACCCACCGCCTCCCACACTGCAGGACCAGCATTCTCCATTGCATCGGCAACTTCATCAATCAATTGCCAGTTCGAGATCAGAGAGGGCTCGCTGCCAAGCATCCATTGGGTTTTATCGCCTTTAATGGCATCCTCAGTTCGGGCAATACTCCAGACTCTCACATCGAGGATGCTGCCATCGAAGAAAATCCCGCGATTGTTGGTTCCAACGGATACAGGGGAAGGCTCAGGGTTCGAGAAAGGTGCTGCGACATGGACGATATATTTAGTATTATTAAGAATTGCTGTGAGCATACCACTGTCGAAGCTCAGGCCAACAAAATGCCATTCCCCCACAGTCAGCTCTCCGTTCCCTACCGTATCGACTTGTTTGCCAGCCGAGGCGCGGGTCATCACTTGCAGATTGCCGTCTTGGGAGATGCCCAGTTCGAATACATCGGGAGTGCCATCTCCGGTGCGCGCGAAAAAGATATTGCTGACTCCATGGCGGCTGGCTGCCGCACTCAAACTGCTTGGTTTGAGCCAGGCAGAAATTGTGAAGGCGCTGCTGCCTTCTGCCAGAGTACCGCTAACATTTGTAATGCCCAGACTGATGCTATCGCTTTGACCGTCTAATACCAGTATTTTTGTTGAGCTCATCGCATTTCTCCCAATTTGGAATTCGATACCAATATTATTCGCATTATACATAAATAAGACCAAGTTTATCAACATTACTAGGGAATTATTATTTTTGTGGTAAAAATTCTACGAATTCCGTAAATTAGGTTTGGTGGTTATCCAACAATACACCCAAATTGGGATGAAATAATGGCTCACCCCAATATTGGATACTCCCATTGAGTCTTCCTGACACCTGGGGATTTTCTCATCAGCAGTTAATCAAGATTAGGTATAGTGAGCGCATCAGAGCCTGGTGAATATGATCGATATACTCCTTGTAAATCCGGTATTTCTCAGCCAGAACGAAGCTGAACGCGAGTTGATGAACCCCTATTTTCCCTTGGGTTTGCTCTACTTGGCGGCTTTTATCCGCGAGCGCGGCTTCAGTGTGGAGATCTTCGATGGCACTTTTCTTGAAGGCTTGGATGATCTCAGTACAGCCATTAATAAATTCTCGCCCCGGATCGTTGGGATCACAGCCGTGAAACCTAATCGCCAGATCGCCCTATCTGTGGCCGAAAAAGCCCATGACTTTGGGGCATTCGTCGTCCTCGGCGGTCCTGACCCGACCTACTCGCCGGATACGTACCTGCGATCATCATCTGTGGATATCGTCGTCCATCACGAAGGCGAGCTGACCCTGCTAGAGCTCTTGTACTGCATGCAGGCCGATAAAGAGTATTGCCACCTCGATGGCATCGCCTACCGAAGCGATAATGGCGAAGTGGTGGTCAACCCCCGGCGGGATTTCATCCTAAACCTGGACGAACTGCCCTTACCAGCGCGCGATTTGATCGACATAGATCAATACCTGCAAACTTGGCGCGAGCATAATGGATATGCCTCACTGACCATATCCGTGGCGCGCGGCTGTCCGTTTGGCTGTGAGTGGTGTCAGGACGCAGTTCATGGAACTGATCTGCGCCAGCGCTCTCCAGAGAGCGTGGTTGCAGAAGTAAAATCTTTGATGACTGCCTACGATATTGACCGCTTGCGAGTGATCGACGATGTAGACGGCCTGGATCTTGAATGGGTCGTGTCCTGGGCTGAATTAGCAGAGGCCGAAGATGCCGTGCTGCCCTTCGAAGCGCTCAACGACCTCGAGAGACAAGATATTCCTATGCTGGATGTGCGCGACAGCCTCTGAAAGAAGCGCAATGTCTATTTTCCCACCGTGAGTGGGAACCTGCATGCCCCACCGAAAGATTAAATCGCCTGCATTTCTAAATCTGATGTCCACCCCCAATTTTTTTACCCAAGGCTCCCCTTATCTTGATCACCCTTTGTTGACTCCTGAACGGACATCAAAGGAGATCGATTTTGTTCAGCAGCATACTCAGTTGGAAACAGGTTCAAAGATCCTGGATGTAGGCTGTGGCTCTGGGCGGCACAGCATTGAGTTGGCCAAGCGCGGCTTTAACGTAGTCGGGATCGATCCCTCTCGAGCCATGATCACAGAAGCGAATTCGCGTTCCTCAGGAATTTGGGGGCAGCCCACGTTTATTCAGGCGCGCGCAGAAGATTTCACTACTCAAGATCAATTTGATGCAGCCATCTGCCTGTTCACCACCCTTGGGCAGATTGACACACAAGGTGAAAACGGCGATCTGGTAAAAAATGTAGCAAATGGATTGCGTTCGCAAGGCCACTTTATCGTCGAAGTGCCAAACCACTTGTGGGTAGCTGAAAACCTGAAAGCAGAAGAACGATTTGGGGAAGATGAGAACTACACACACATCACCCGCCAATACGATCAAGAGAGCAAGATCGTCAGTGAGCAATTTGAGCTGGTCTCTCCTCAAGGGACGCGGGAATTTATTTTACGCTATCGGCTCTACAGTCAGAAAGAATTAAGCGCCGTGTTCGCTGAGGCTTATTTAAACATCCTTTCCATCTTCGGGGATTATGATGGCAATCCATACACCTATTACAGCCCCGTCATTATCTTGGTAGCCCAAAGGGATAGTAGATGATATTTTTAGAGGTTACGCAGCTCTGTAAAGATAGTGCAGGAGATAGGGGGTGGGGGCTTTGCCCCCACCC
>CAYWIC010000090.1:0-20793 GCA_964458115.1 uncultured Anaerolineales bacterium
CCGACGAATGGTAGCTTGGGAAGCTACTGCCTTACCACTTGGCGACACCCGCAATGTAGTTGGTATTATACCGAATGGGTGAACGGGGGGCAAGACTTTTCGTCAGACTCCAGGGCGATAGCGCCATTTTTCGCCTAAAGTTGCAAAATCTTTGCCACTCAGGAACATAATCGGTTCTCGTTTCTTAGGAAGGATACTCCCATGAGCAGCGACGACATCCAAAACGAACAACCCAAATTCCCTCGAAAGGCCCTCTAGTTCTTGATGCACTACAGTCTCAAAGGCGCTATCCGCGCCGGCAACCATTTTGGTATGCTCCATTCTTTCAGCAGGGATCAATTCGAAACCAAGTTTTTTAGCTTTATTTTCGTATCTGCCGGAAATATTGCCAGCTTTCACAACTCTTTCTCTATCACACCAGGGGACAAAGTGCAAAACCGCCTCTCGATATTTCTTGAGAAGACCGTAGGTGTAATTCCCCATTTGCATGCAGATCAAAAATCGGAATGGTTCCTTCGAGATGACCGTCCAATAGCCCAATGGCATCATATTGTCCGCCACGGTTACCAGAGTTATGTGCTGGGGAAAGAATTTTGTGTTGAAAAGCTCTTCTTGTGATGATGATTGCATAACGATTGTCGATCCTTAGAGAGTATTCCATGAACAGCTTGGATAGTAGAGTAATTGTAGCACGTCAGATTCTTCACTCCCATACCCCTAAATCTGGATAGCCCCAAATCGTTTCCCAGAGAGCCCTCTCGTGGGTAACCAAATTTTTATGATATATACGGTATAATATTGTCAAATATTGATAGAAATGATCCATCGTTTCTGGCTCGAGCGAGGAGGTTTTTATGATAAAGTTCACCATATTCCATCGGGAAAAAGATACTCGAGAATTCGCAAAGGGCGATGTGGTCTTTAAAGAAGGCGACTCTGGGGAATTCTTGTATGCGGTGTTAGATGGGGAGGTCGAACTGAAATTGCAAGGTGTCACCGTCAATAAGATTGGAAAAGATGAAATATTTGGCGAGATGGCATTAGTAGATAACGCACCTCGCAGCGCAACTGCACACGCCATTGCAGATTGTAAATTGGCAATTGTTGGCAAAGAACGTTTTGAGTATTTGGTACAACAAACGCCAAATTTTGCCACTCAGGTCATGAGTGTAATGGCTGAACGCTTACGCAAGACAACTGAAATCTCGATTCAGGAGAAGATCAGGAAGGTCAACCCAGAGCTCTTGGATGCACTTTTTGCAATTGATGATTAGAAGGAGTAAGTCATCCTAGATCTTGAAGTAATTGCTAGTCAAGGAAAAGATATCCCCGAAAGAAGGGTGTGCGCAGAGGGCTACGCCCCCAACGCACACCCTTCTTTCCGTAAACATTAATATTAGCAATCTTAATCTGAATAGGTCCAAGGATCTGGATGACTCCACCCAGTGATCTAAAATTTCCCCCAGATATCGAGAAATACCTGCCACCGGACTTATGGCGTAAGTTAGCGAGTGGCGACCCTCAGCGCAGGTTGCTGATCCAAGCATTGGATCGTCTGCGTTCACTAGTTTACCTGCTTTCGACCTTCATCCCCAGCAATATCGTTCAAGACAAATTGAAACAGGCTACCCCTGGCTTCGTGAAAGGGGAAATGCTTAGCGGCAGCTTATTATTTGCTGATGTGAGCGGTTTTACCGCGCTCTCAGAACGTTTGGCAAGCTTAGGACCTGAAGGCGCAGAACGGCTGACAACCACCATGAACGACTACTTTGGGGCTATGCTCGATGTTGTGGCCTCGTCTGGGGGCATTTTGTTGAAGTTCGCCGGCGATGCCATGTTGGTTTATTTTCCAGAGCAAGAGAAGAATCAACAAGCGCAATGGGCTGTTCGAGCTGGTATGCGGATGCTTCGGGCTATTGAAGAATTTGCCCATATCGAAACCCCCGTGGATACTGCCAGTTTGAAAATGAAGGTGGGCGTATCGACAGGGAACTTTTTGTCTGCCAGCGTGGGCTCTGCAAAGCGCATGGAATACGCCATTCTGGGTGAGGCTATTGCAGGCACCATGGCAGCAGAGGGCGCTGCCAGTGGCCCTGGGCAACTGGTGATCAGCCAATCTACGGCGGACTGCCTTGACGTGGCATCTTCACTGCAAAAGGGCTCGCCAGGTTTCTATCTCGTTGATCGGGATGTAGACGAGGAAATCGACGGTTTTGAGATCAGAGCTGAAAGGCGTCGCGCCAGAGGGACGATCCCCTTGGATGCCAGCCCCGAAGCCCTGGTAGCGCAAATGGCAGTCACGTTGGATCAAATTCTGGTCTTGAAACCTTATATTGCAGAAGAATTGGTTGAGCGCATTATTGCACATGCCCAGGCGCGCAAGGTTGAGAGCGAGTTTCTCACAGCAACGGTCCTTTTCTGCAATTTTGTGGGTCCAGAATTTTTGTTGGAGCGCTGGGGATCCGATGGCATCAGCAGAGTTACGAATTTGTTGAGCTCGTATTTCAATATGGTCAGTGATGTGATCACTCGCTATGGCGGAATCATCACACGTATCGATCCCTATAGCAAAGGCACCAAGCTGCTGGCCCTCTTTGGCGCGCCAGTCAGCCATCAAGATGATCCCATGCGTGCAGTCCGGGCTGCCTTAATGATGAATGTGGAACTGGAATTACTCAACGAGCGCTGGCGCAGTAGAATTGCCCGTCACTTGCCAGTAGATTTGGATGGCCCGTTGATCCAACACTGCATTGGCATTACCGTAGGGGAAACATTCGCCGGACAGGTCGGATCGATAAACCGGCGTGAATATACCGTCATGGGGGATGACGTCAATTTGTCTGCCCGCCTGATGGGTGCCTCTGAAATGGGACAAATACTTATCAGCCAACCCGTATATGAAGCAGTAGCCAGGTTCTTTTTTCTGTCAGAACTTTCCCCAATTCGAGTCAAAGGGAAGAGCAAAACCATCCCTATATACCAGGTTGATGGTCCTCGAACCGATACGTTGCTTAATCGTGTGCAGCAGCGCGGTAAACTGGTTGGAAATGAACTGGAACTATCCCGTGGTGAAGACCTTCTGGAGAAAGTGTTTGATGGAGAATGTGTTTCTCTGACCATTCAAGGTCCGGCAGGCATAGGGAAGAGCCATCTTGCCGACGTGCTCTTACAACGGGCAATATCCAGGGGCGCTGAAGTTCTTTCCTACCAATGCAATTCTTATAACGCTGAAATATCTTTCGCCTGCTGGAGCGGCATATTGCGATCCTTGGCCGGGATTACTTCTACAGACCCAGTCTTGCTGCATAAAGAGAAGCTGGGGCGTTTGATCAGCGAATTGGAGATCCCTGATCAGCATGTCCCGCATCTGGCTAGGCTGGTTGGCTTGACGGCGCTTGACGCATCTGAGATGTTGCGAAATCTCCAAGGTGAGGCTGAACCCGAGGGCCAAGAAGACCTCCTCAGGGATATTCTTCGTGGCAGAAGAGTCCGGAGGCAAGGACGCGGCATGGACCTGTTGAACCAGCTCGAAGGTGGTCAGATATCTGAAACCAAGCTTCCCACGCGGCTGAATCCAAAAGAAAAAAATGCCTTGTTTGAAGCCTTGTCCAGTTTATTGCTTCAAGTGCTTTCCAGGTCACCCCTGGTGCTTTTCTTCGAGGATGCCCATTGGATGGATGAGGCCTCTCGAAACATGTTGCCATCATTGGCGGAAAACTTGGGCTCCCAATCCTTGCTAATCTTGTCCTCGCAGCGTGGGGAAGAAGATCAATCTCCAGAAGGCCAAACTATCCGTTTGAAACCTCTTGATGAAGGGGGCACAGCTCGCTTGGTCGCCGAGGTTTTGTTCTCTGATCTCGCCGACATCATCCACCAACATAGCAAAGGCAACCCGCTTTTCATTCGGGAGATTGGGGCCTGGGTGCAACAAAAATGGCAGATCAGCACTTCAGAGGTCGTCAGTGCGTTGCAGACATCCGATGTCCTGCAAAACCTGGTGCTCAGCAATCTCAAAAATCTGCCCGAAAGCCAGAGAGAAATTGCCAGAGTTGGCTCGGTCATCGGAGAGGAATTCCGTGTAGGTGAGATGCAAGCGCTGTTGCCGGTATCAGTTGATACGGTCACGTTGCATAATGACCTGCGTGAATTGGCAGAAACTGGCGTGATCTCATTGATCGAAGCAGGCATTGACCCTCGATACGCATTTCAGCAGAAGCTTGTTCGTGATATTCTCTATCAGAGCTTGCCCTTTGCCCGACGCCGCGCACTGCACACTCAAATGGCCGAGTATCTGGTTTCGCCGACGACACACCGTAGTGCGCTCCATGAGAAGATCGGTGCATTTCTGAATACTGCTATTGATCGCAACCCTATTCGAGATGCGAAAATCGTGGCATTCCATTATGAGACCGCTGAAGACTGGGGGAAGGCGGCCCAAAGCTTGATGCGTGTGGCGGGTCTTCTCGAGGAACAGGGTGCTCATTCAGAAGCAATCCAAACATATGATCGCGCTCGCTATTGTTTGAAGAATTTACCCACCGTAGAAATTGGATCGGAATTAAGGGAGTTGGAGCAATCGCTTTTTGAAGGGAGGGGTGATTCTGCTCTATTGAGTGGAGATTATTCCCTAGCTGTTTCTTCCTATAAGGATGCACTTACCAATTCAGAGGATACTGAAACCTCGGAGGGTACAGCTGATTTACGGTGGAAGCTTGCTCTTGTGCTGCCGATGGTAGATCAGGCAAATGAAGCTAAACATATGCTGCAGAGATTGCTGATAGACAAGGATGACTCACCCAAATCTCTGGCTGTATCTGCGACATTGACCTGGTTGTATTGGCGCGCCGCCAAAGACGAGATCAGCCCCTGGATCGAAAAAAGCAAAGCCCTGTTACCTGAGAACCCTGAACGATGGTATTTGGGTGTCGAGGCCCTGCTGGATGATCTCGCGGGCCAATGGGTTGCTGCTGCTGAGAAATACATCGCTATCGATCAGCCTGTAGGCGCAGCTCTGGCATCCATTCGATTAGGCGATCAAATATTACGCGATGGGGCTCCTGAGGCCAACAAACAATATCAGGATGCCCAGGGAATATTTTCTGAGTTGTTGGCGGGGGAGAGGGAAATTGGGCTCGCGCTGGCGAACTACCGCTTGGCTGAATACGCTTGGCGCGAGCGAGATGCGGATGCTGCGCGCGAAAGTCTTAAAAAAGTCGAATCCTTGCTCGATGCATGTCCTGCAAGGATTCGCGAAGAAGGGCGAGATTTGATCATCAGGGCTTTGGAGGTTATCAATGCTGGTAGCACGGAAGCCTGGCCTGATTGGCATTGGGGGATGTATGATGACGGATATAAGATCAATCTGCTATTCCAGCCCTAATTGCGTTTATAACTCATCTAGACGGAGAGCTACTGAAAACAAGTGAGCGCAGGGAGTTTGGCCCCGCGCTCACTTGTTTTCGGCATAATCTATTCCATGATACTTTCAGCCATCTCCTGCAGAGATTTTGTAATGGGGTGATCGGGAAATTTGTCTACAAACACACCACCGCTGGCCAGGGTCATCATTTCATCCGAGTGGGGCAAGATGGCAGCCACCCCACAATCATACGCCTCTTTGACCATCGCTTCCACTTCAGCAGAATCAAAGACATCCGGTACTTTATTGACAACCAGAGTCATCATTGGAACTTGTAATTTGCGAGCTACTTCCACAGTCACGCTGGTGCCCTGGTAGTCCTGCTGGTCGGGTCTCAGGACGATGGCCAGAACATCGGAGATGGCGATAGAAAGCAGAGTCTCCTCGTTGAGCCCTGGGTGCGTGTCGATGATCAGAGCATCCAGATTGAGGGTTTTGATCAGAGCCTGGAGTCCATCATTGAGATGGCTGATATCGTAACCTTCCCTCAATACGCGAGCGATCTCAGTGGCATCGATGCTGGAGGGGATCAGGTAGATCTGTCCTTCGATATTCCCTTCGAGCTTGTCCGTCATATCATAGGCGGCTTGTTCGATCTTGCAGTTGCCCCATAGATAATCGTTGAGCGAATATTTCATTTGCTCATCTTCGAAGCCAAAGAGTACATGGATCCCGGGGGATTGGATATCCGTATCGACCACGCCAACTCGCCATCCTTTGGCAGCAAGTAAAACAGAGACATTGGCAGTTGTGTTGGATTTTCCAGTTCCACCGCGGAACGAGTGGATGGATATGATTTTCGACATGACCAAACTCCTCGTGTGAAGATTTCAGACTCAAAGAGCGATTTCTTTATGCTGGTAATTGTAGCACGTCATGCAGGTCCGGTGCTATGAACTTCTCTTTTTTCGTCGCATTTCTTTGGCTTTATTTTCGAGATCTTTGAAGAAGTCGCTTTCAGTGATCTCTGCGACCTGAGCTTTCTGTTTGGTTCTATCGATCTCGATATTCAATGACAGAACCTGGTTCTTCAATTTTTGCACTCGCTCCAAGATGGCCTGGGCCATATGTACAAAAACGCGTGCCAGATGGCCGAGTTCATCATTCCTTTTGGTAACAATTGAGAGGCTATCAGGTTCAAATGACTCGTCTTCAACAGCCTCGGCTGCTTTTTCCAGTTGAGCCAATGGCGCGGCGAAGGCACGCGAAATCAAAAGACTGATGAGAATCACGAAGAATATCCCGCCCCCATAAGCAGTCAAAACAATTCCTTCAATATGGGAAATGTTCTCATCGACTTCGTGAAGCACATTATCGAAATCCGTGATGGATTCATTGGTCTCCGCTTTGATATAGGTTTCGATGACTGCCAGATCAGCGAGCATGACCTCCATTAGGGGTGCTATGCCTTGAAAGTAGAGACTCCTGGCATCATCGAGATCGCCTTGACGGGTGAGTTGCATCATTTCGAGCGCGTGGCTTTCCAGATATTTGTGTTCAGTTTCTAATTGTTCGATGGCGTTCAGGTTACTTTCTAAATGAGCTAAGTGTTCGTAGTTGTTTTCTGATGCGGCAAACTCCATTTGCTCATCGATACTTGTTTGGATGATAACGAAATTTGCATCGAATCGCTCGAAACATTGCATTAGGCAATCATCTACTTCAGGGAGACCTTGAGAAAGCTGGTCAAGGGCTTGGCTGGTTTGCTCTAGATTCAACTCCATGTGGAGTATGGCATCGATATCGGAAATTGCGTGTTGGGCTGTGAACTCAAAGAGTGTATCCAGCGCGCTGACATCCTGGCTGATCTGCCGCCAAACAAAGTAAACATACAGGCCTAAGATAGAGAATATTGTCAGGATGCTGAGAAATCCCAAAAGAATGCGGTGTCTGATTTTCATATCATCAATTCAAATATTTGGGTTCTGGGAAATGACATGGGACTAATCCGATTCGCCCCCAAATCTGGGGGATTCCCTTAACAATTCCTAGAGACTCAAAATTTAGATATTTTGGGTGATTATAGCATCCTATGGGGCTATATAATGGGTATCGTTTATAATTGATCAGGAAAGTAGAGTATATCTCTAGCCAGAGAGGGCATTACTGATGAAAATCTTGAACTTCCGTCCCGATGAGCGCAAGGCCTTATTGTTATTCGCTCTTATTATGTTAGTCAATATGCTAACCCTAGAGGCCACTTTTGTGGTCTCGACAAGCGGATTTCTAGAAACCGTTGGGGCGAATCAATTGCCGATATTATGGATCGTGGATATGGCCTTGGTTTTGATCGGGACTACCATCAGTATCGCAGTCATAGACCGTTGGCCTCGAAAAAAAATGCTCAGTTGGATCCTCTTCGGCTTAGCTTTTTTCTATTTATTCATTCGAATGCTATTCTCATATGGCGTGCCAACATGGGGGGCTTTCCCCGTTCTGTATATGATCGCTGAGCAGCAGGTGCTAGTGATCCCCATCGTGTTCTGGGCCATGGCCAACGATATCTTCTCTATCCAACAAACCAAGCGGCTCTTCCCGCTGATTGCCGCCGCCGGCGTGATCGGTGGAGTGGTGGGGAACTCTTTAGCAGTCAGTCTGGCAAATTATTTTGCTTCGCGAGGCAGAGAAGCGTATGAATTGTTGATCATCAACGCCTTGCTCTTGTTCACCATGTTCGTGATTTTCCAAATCATCGGTCGGCAGATTCCCGCCAATGTTCGCCAAGCCCGGGAAGATGATACCTTGAAAGACATGTTTGCCGATGGCTGGGATTTTGTCCGTAATGTCGACGTGTTTCGGTATCTGGCCATTGCCATGCTAGGGGTAGGCTTTGCCCTCACGGTAATCGAGTTTAACTTCTTGGATGCGCTCAACACAAATTTTCAGGGCGCTCAATTCCAATCGTTCTATGGTGTATTTCGGATTGCCCAGACAGTATCTATTGTGCTAGTGCAGGGCTTCATAGCTGGCAGGTTGATCAATTTGTTGGATCTGAAGCGGATATTTACCTTTTTGCCAGTTGCTTGCGTGTTGGTCATCCTCGCCGCGCTACTGATCCCTGGGGTTATTGCTATCGCGGTGGCCAGGCTGTTTGGGCGCATGATCCTCTTTGGGATCGACGAACCCGCCCGAAAGTCGCTGCAAGGGTTGATCCCCGATGAAAAACGCGGCCGGGTTAGCTCTTTCCTAGATGGCTATCTATATGCTAGCGGGACGATCGTTGGTTCTCTTCTGCTAATGCTCTTATTAGGGGGGGTGAATGCTGGGTGGTTGCCTGCAGGATGGGACACAGGGCTGTATCTATCTATTGGTGGATTGGCTTCTCTGGTTTCAGTCTGGGCAGTGCGAAAACTTTGGCTATCTTATGATACCAGCATGCTCGATTGGCGCTTGGCCAGACGCAAACGACGCAGCAGCGTATTGGATTTTTGATGGAACAGCATAAGCTTATCTATCATGAGATCAAGCCTGATGAAAGCGAATTTCAGGATGCACTTCTCGGCTTGTTCAGGGCAACATTCCCTAAGTACTCGCGCTATGTGCCCCATATCAAGAAAAGTATGAAGGTTGGGATGGCACTCAACCCGCGTCTCATCCCACACCATTGGTTGATCTTGCAGGCCAACCAGCCAGTGGCCTTCACACTATTCAATTACCTTATTGAGAGTAATATCGGGTTTGGTCGTTATATCGGTGTTGATCCCGATCATCGTTCTGCGGGTATTGGTTTCGAGATCATCCAGCAAACGAAAAAGCAGATTTGTATCGATGCTCAGAATCATGCCAATCCTGAGCCGATTGGGTTTTGCGCTGAAGTTGAGTCTCCTGCCCTGGCAACAACTGAGCAAGATAGGGAGATCAACCAGCGCAGGATCGATTATTTCATTCATAAGTGCGGCGCGCTCGATTTAGCTGTTGATTATCTGGAACCGGTTATGATCCAGGACGAGGTGGCAGATGATTTCGGTTTGCCTGCTGAACCAACACCAATGCACCTGATCCTTCACCCTGTCAGCGACGACACCCATCAAGTCAGCCCAAAAATGACCAGGGAGATCGTTTCAGGTGTTCTATTTGACCATTATCGTCTAGACCCAGAAGAGAGGATCGTGGCGACGATTCTGAATTCTATCCCCCCAGCGGAGGTGTGATTGTGAGTGACAATATGGACCAAAGAAAAAGGTTGTATCTCAGTATCCGTTTGAAAATGTTGATCCTTTTCACATTGCTGTTTACTGTAGTTTTCGCAGGCGCGTTTTATTGGTTCTATACTTTTTCGACGCAACTGGCCTTGGATAACCTTTATCAGAACTTGCTAGCCGCCGCTCACACTGCTGCGACGGGCATCGACGGCGATGTGCACCAGTCGCTTTATGAGGACCCTGCCTACGATGACAGCCAGGAATGGCCCGCTGGTATGGAAGATGAGCGTTTCTGGGAGATGGCCACCTGGTTGCATCTGATCCATCAAAGTAACCCGCGCGCCTTCGTGTACACTTATCTTTCTCCTGAGCCCGGGGTTGTCGAGTTCATCGTCAGTATGGGGGCGGTGATGGATCCAGTCGCGGGCGCGCCTTTCCGCGCACCCTATGAACCCGGTCCTGAATCAGTGATTTTGGAGGGTCTCAAAGGAGAAACTCTCTCTAAGAACGTCGTTCAGGACGAGTGGGGCGCCTGGGTCTCTGGTTTTGTGCCGATCTACAATTCGCAGGATGAAATCGTGGCGGCGTTGGGCGTCGACTATCAGGCCAACGATATCATCGAACTTCAGGACCGCATCCGCTTTGCTGCAATCCCGGCCTTTATGATTACGTTCATTGTTTTGTTAGCCTCGGTGTTGGTGATCTCCAATCGTATTGCCGCCCCTATCCGCTCGCTTTCGAATGTCGCGGTTCGCATTGGTGAAGGACAATATGATCTGGCAGATCAAATCAAAGCCTGGACTCGAGACGAAGTATCGACCCTAACGGAAATATTCAATCTGATGGTCGAGAAAGTCAGAGAACGTGAGGAGAAGTTGAAGAAACAGGTTGCCGCCTTGCAGATCATCATCGACCGAACCAAACAGAAGGAACAGGTCAAGGCTATCACGGATACGGATTTCTTCCAGGAATTGCAAGATAAAGCCAGCGAAATGCGCCAGCGCCATAAGAAATAGGGATATTTCGAAAAAAGGGTAGGCAGAAAATCGCCTACCCTTTTTTTGTATTATAGTTCCTCGTACCGTTCAATATCGAAACTGAAGATCGTCGCCCGGCCAATGTCGACTGATAAATCGTCGATCGTTGGATGGAAAAAGCCTGAACGCTTCTGGCAACTCGCTTTTAGGGCTTTGATCACAGCATCTTTGTCGTTAGAGGGGATGCCCAGCAAAAGAGTGGTGATTTTTCTCTTCAAGAAGCCGCCCGTACTGGGTAGGCGGGTGACAGAAACCCCCGCTTTATTGAGCGCATTGACTGCGCTTTCGGCGTCTTGCTCCTCGATAAAGACAGTCATCAGCTGTTCGGCGGGGATAGATTCATAAAGTGTAGTGTATTCTTCTGAGTTGGTTAAGGCAGAATCTACTTCCCCAATCAGGATCGAGAATGTATCTTCGGTGATCACGCCATCCATCAGCAGGGATCGGAAGGCTGATCGCTGTGCCCGCAGGGCTTCTCGCCAGGCCGTATCGAACTCCTCTGCCTCGACGCTGGGATCGATTTTCATCATTTCCCCGACAGCTTGAGAGAGCGCCTCGATCCGGCGTTCTAGCAAAGATGAGATCGATTCCCAGGTGTGGCGCGAGATCAGCCCTTCATTGAAGCGTTGTTCTAAATGAGCGTATGCCACCCGTGAGGCCACTGCACGAGCATGCCGGCGTTCGTATTCGTCCTGCGTTTCGGTGCGCTGGCTTAGTTTCAATCGACGCACCAATGGCCCCATGCTACTGCCTTGCACCAGCAAATTGAACAGCATCACTCCGAACACCATCGCCTGTAATTGCCCGCGCGTGTCTCCTAAGGATGCCGGCAGGGCTAAAGCTAAGGCAGGGGCCAATGCGCCGCGTAAGCCTCCCCAGAAGAGCACATGCTGCCAGCGGGGCGGGATATCTTTGCTAAAAAACCTCAGGCTGTAAACAACGAGCGCGCGTGACGCTAGCACAGCGGTAATAGACCAGGCGATCACCTGCCAGTTCTCCACCAGCATGTTGATCTCGATTTGCAGACCAATTAATAGGAATACAAAGTTTGTGGCAATGAAGGCTGCATATTCCCAAAAATTGAAGACCACAATGCGAGTGGTTGGTGACATGCCTCGGGCACCGATATTGCCGTTGACCAATCCCGCCGCAACCACGGCCATAACGCCGCTCACAGAGATATTTTCTGCAATCAAATAGGCAGCATAGGCTAAGACCGTTGTTAAAGTGGTTTCGAGCAAGTGATCATCAATGCGGCTGATAATTTGAGACAGCAGTATCCCCAGGATGAAGCCGATCGCCAATCCGCCCCCGGCGATGCTCACGAATTGGGTCAGACTATCGACGACGCTGAAGTTTCCCGTGAGAATGACCCCTAAGATCAGGTTATACAGCACGATCACAGTACCATCATTGAGCAGGCTTTCGCCTTCGAGAAGAACTTGTAAGCGTTTGGGGACCCCCAGGGATCGGATCAGGGCTACAACGGCATCGGGATCAGTGGCAGCGACCAGCGCGCCAAATAGCAGGGCAATCTCGAAGCTGAATCCCGCGCCCAGGGTGATCAACCCCCCTACAAAGAATGTTGTGATCAATATGCCGGGAATGGTCAGGATCAAGATGGGCCTGAGGTTGCGCCGCAGGTCGTCGAAGTTCAAATGGTAAGCTGCTTCGAAAACAAGCGGGGGGATCAGAATTCCCAAAATCAGATCAGAGGTAATTTCGAGCTGCACCTGCCCAATGATGGTCAATCCCAGACCTACCAACACCAAACCGACCGTATAAGGCATGCGCAATCGACGGGCGGCTATGCCTACCAGGCTGGCCAGGAAGAGCAGTAAAACGATTTGTCCTTCTATGATGGGTAATTCGCCAGATGACATGATCAGGTGTCTCTTTCCACTGTTGGGCTTGGTTCTAGTTTACTACGTTGTACTATGCCCTGGGGTCTTCTGCTTCAAATAAGCGCTCGAAACCAGGGTAAGGAACCAGCGGAATGAGTTCGAAGTAAATTAAGTTCTCTTTTACCAGGGGCAGCGTCGAGAGGATCCTGTCTGCTTCTTCGACATCTGAGCATTCCAGCAACAATACGGCGCTGCTCTGGTCAGCACGGAAGTAGATTTCTCGAATATGGCTATTTTTATAGAGTTCCCAAACCCTGCGTGTTTCAGCTTTGAGATGGGGTTGGAAATCTGCTGCGGTCAAGTTGGGATTTTCATGTTCGAGCGCTAGTATTTTCATTCAGTTTGCTCCATCATATGTTCGCTGATTTGAGCTTCGACGGAGGGGATACCAGCAATAAATTGCTCTATATGGATCTCCATATCAAGTGCAGGCCAATGTATTCGAGTTCCATCATGCTTGAGTTGCCATTCCTCGCGCGACTGCTGCGAGGCGTTTTGAAGCTCTGGATACCAATCCAAAGGAACGCGAATCGATCGGGAGTCCTTCAAGCCCACGGTCATTTCATTCCCCTCGAAAGAGATCTCGCTCGCAGATGTCGTTCGCAGTTTACCATACGACAGCATACGAGCATTCAGCCAGAGGTATAGAAATCCAGCCAGCGCAATCAGCATTTCGATCACTTCAGAAAGGGTGACCACTAAAGTGTCGAATTTTGTGTGAATGGAGACAAAATCATTTACCAGGTCAATGCCACCTATGATTGCAATGATGAGAAACCAGAGTATCAATATTGGCGGAACACTCACTTTTCGAAAGGCATTGTATGAAAATGCCCACATGCCGATAAAGCCTCCGATTCCAAAGGCAACAAAGAAAAATTCCGAGTTTCCCTGTAAGCCCTGCAGGTTGTGGATTGTCATCTCTTCCTGCATATTGCCATAGACAAAGGATGGGGTGGAAAAACCAAAGAAGGTTTGCCCCCATGAGATTTCCTCCATGCCAATGAATAGCATTCCCAGGGCAAATATGGAATAGACGCTGACCAAAATAAACCCTTCTCTGCGCTTCCACCCTTGCCAGCCAAGCGTCAGCCCTAGGATTCCTGCAAAGAAGTAACCGAAGAAGGTGATCAGTTCTACAGGGTAATTTTCCTCGACAATGAGCAAGGCAAACGGGCGGGTCGCCCGGGGAAGGAATATGCCCAAATACAGGATGATGACCACAAGAGGTGAGATGAAGATGGTCAGAATTGTGGGACGCGAGAGATTATAAACAGATCGGGCAAGATTTTTGTGATATAGAAATTTTCTCTTGAAGCTTTGCATGCTTTCACTTAGGGTTTGTAAGTTCCATCGTGGGTTCGCGGGGGAATCTAAATTCAGAATAGGAGATCGATTCAAACATTAATGGTTCATAGTTTCGTTCTTATGATCTTTACAACGATCCCTGATTCAGTCGGGTCGATGCAGCGAATGAACTCGGTGGTGACCCCATTCTTGTTGAACACTTTTACGTAAGGAGTATTTTTGTACTGCCAGCCGAGTGTCTTTCCAGCATTCAAGGCCTCGATTATTCCGCTCATACTGTCTAATAACCAGGGGCAGATTTTCTCATTATCTTCTGGGATTGAGAAGCGCTGTCCTTGTTGGAAGCTTTTTTCTCCATCGCCGCGGTACATCCAGGCGCAGATGCCTTCTTTGACCACATTGGGGTAAATGATCTTGTCCCCTTCTTTGCGAAGCTGTCCCCCTTTTCCTTCATAGATTTCTATCTCAAATTTGAATTTGCTCATTATGTCATCCTCTTTAGTAGTTTCATTAGAGCACAAATAAAGTGCCACTCTGAGCGAAGCGAAGAGTCTCGCCTTGTTGGCGGAGACTCTTCACCACTTGCGGGGTTCACGCCAGCGGCGGACCTATGGCCATGACAAAATCGTGAAGTAATGAGTTTACATTACTTCTTCGGTTTGACAGCGTTGGTAAGCTCATCCACACGTTTTCCCAGCTCGAATTCGCGGATGTTTGCAAGGGTAGTGTCGGCGATGTTGCTTTGGGCGATATCTGTCAAAGAGCCTTGATGGCTGGTGATCATGACATTGTTGAACGTAGTCAAGCGGGCGAGTAGATCATCGGTAATCACACTATCAGAGAAATCTTTGTAGAAATAATCCGCTTCCTCCTCGTATACATCGAGCCCGGCAAACCCGATCTTCCCGCTTTTTAGAGCATCAATCAGCGCTTCGGTATCCACCAAACCACCCCGAGCTGTGTTGATCAGCATCACGCCAGTCTTCATTTTCGCGATGTTGTTTGCATTAATCAGGTGGTGGGTTTTTGGCGTCAGTGGTGCATGCAGACTGATGATATCCGCCTTTTCGAGTATTGTGTCCAAGTCAACATATTGAACGCCATAATGGTCAACCAGTTCTTGTTGTGCAGACCGGCTGTGAGCGATCAGATTGCAGCCAAAGCCGTGTAGAATGCTCAACAGTGCGGAGCCAATCTTCCCGGTGCCGATCACGCCCGCAGTGCGGCCATGCATATCAAAGCCGACCAGACCATCCAGAGAGAAGTTGCCCTCTCGAATGCGGCTGTGAGCGCGATGAGTGCGGCGATTCAGGGCCATTATCAGCGCCACGGCATGTTCGGCCACGGCGTACGGAGAATAGGCCGGCACGCGCGCCACGCTGATGCCATGGCGCTGGCAAGCCTTGAGATCGACATTGTTGAACCCCGCACAGCGTAAGGCGATCAGCTCTACGCCCAGGGCATGCAGTTCGTCGATCACCTCTCCCCCCAGGTCGTCGTTGGCGCTGACTACGATCACCTGGAACCCAGCAGCCAGCGGAACGGTATCTAAGGTCAACCTTGGGGTGAAGAAGTGCATGGCGTAGTTATGCTGATTCTTTTGGCTGTAGAGTTCGTTCCTGTAGGGAGAGGTGTGGAAGAACGCTACCCTGAGACCCTTTTCGAGATCTCTGGCCATCAACTTGGCGATCAGCGATGTTTCGCGCGCCAGTTTTTCCGATAGGTACGATAGCAACCCCTTGCCGACAATCCCATGGTGTTCTAACAGGCCTTCGAAAAGGTCGTAGTTGAGCGTCCAGGCTTTGACAGTGCTGAGAGCTACCAGGGTGGCAGTACGCACCCTTTGTCCAAATAGTCCCATCTCCCCAGCGATATCGCCCGGTCCTAGCGTGGCAACCTGGAGCTCATCGCCATCCTCCAGGGTCTTGAGCACGGCAATTTCACCGGATTCGATCACGAACATGATATCGCCGATTTCCCCTTCTTCACATAATCGCTCGTTTCCTTTGAATGTCGCTGGTTGAAGAAGGTCTTGAATGATTGCTAAGGTATCATCATCAAGTTCTGAGAATCCTTGGACTTTCTTCAATAGGTCTATCATTTCTACGCTTCCTTTTTCTTGTCGATAAACTCTAGAACAGCCTTGCGTGTATATTCGTCGATGGACATTTCCAAGGCTTTCTCCGGGGCGATCCAGGTATATTCGCTGGCTTCGTTGTTCAGGATGACATTGTTGGGTGAACTTGTCTTGCAGGTGAAGTCGAAAAAGATAAAATGCATCTTCTTCCAGAAAGCATCATCATAGATGAATTCCTGGAAGATCAAAAACTCGATATCGAAGATTTCCAAGTTGGTTTCCTCTTTGACTTCGCGCCGCAGGGCATCTTCCATGGTCTCCCCTAATTCGATATGCCCGCCTGGCACCACGTATTTTCCGTGCCATTTATGCGACTTCATCAGGAATAAGTTTCCCTTTGGGTCGAAGATCAATGCGCCTATGGTTGGGTGGGGGTAGATTTGTTCAGTCATGGGGTGTCAACGTTCCCTTGGGGAACTTGAAATAATTTTTTCTGCGGATATCCAGGATCTCGACTGTGATCTGTAAATTCAAGCTCGATGCTGCCTCACTGAAGTAGCTTTCCAAATATCCCAAACATTGATCCCCGATTTCCATCTTCATTTCAGGCGTGCGTCCCTCAATGAAGCGGATTTCCAGATGAATGAAGGCATTATTGGGTTCGCCCTTAGCGATATGGAAATTATCTAGTTGAATTGCTCGGCTCTTACAATTCTCAATGGGAATTCCAGCCAGATCCCCGAGCACTTGATGGATCATTGAAAATAACGCCTGGGTGTCGATTTCTTGGGTGATGTTGCCAGTATATTCCAAACTTATTTGAGGCATGTTGGGTAACCTACGCTTTCAAACTGTGTTCCACTACTTCTTTCCACTCGTCTAGCGTGAGAGTCTCCGCTCGGCGTTTGGGATCGATAGCAGCATTTTCCAGGACCTGCGTGGTTTCCTCCTTGGGCCAGGCCATTCCTGATGATAGGGAATTGCGCAAAGTTTTGCGTTTTTGGCCAAAGCCTGCTTTTGCCAGATCAAAGAACGTGGGGATCATTGGTCGTGGGATTTTTGGCTCGGGGAAGATGTCAATGCGCACCACGGCCGAATCGACCTTAGGGACCGGGTAAAATGCCCCCGCCGGGATCTTGGCCACGACCCGAGGCTCCCCATAGACTTGCACGCTTAAGGCCAGCAGGCTGAGTTTTCCAGGTTTGGCGCAAATTCGTTCGGCCACTTCGCGCTGCACTGTCAGGATTATGCGCTGGGGTTGGATCTGCGCTTCGAGCAAGTGCTGGATGATGGCCGAGGTGATGTAGTAAGGGATATTAGCAACCACGAGGAAATTGGAGATTGGATATTGGAGATTGGATAGTAATTGATCTGGGTTCAAATCCAGAAAATCGTCTTGGATGATAACAACGTTTTCGAAGGTTGCTAATACTTCACGGAGTGGCGGAATCAGTTTTTCGTCGATTTCGACCGCGATCACCCGACCGGCAGCGGTCGCCAGGTAACGGGTCAAGCTTCCCAGGCCAGCGCCAATCTCCAAACCCGCCTCCCCAGCCGAAATTTCAGCCGCGTCCACCACCCGCTGTAAGGCATCGTCATCCACAAGGAAATTCTGCCCCAAACTCTTGTTGGGTCGCAGGCCATATTGGCGTAATAAAGCCGAGATTTTGAGAGGAGCTGGAGTATTCATACGTTTGGACATCGAGGGAACGAATGAGATTATATCACCCGCCAAAGGTATAATTTAAATTAACATTTTGGAGCTTTGGGAAACGCCGCGGGACCATCCAGATGTAGGGGATTACCCCGGTAATTCCTCGAGAACCAATATTTTGCAACGAGGTAAAACAACTTTGATCAGTGCGCCGAAAATCTCCATACCCAAACCCATGCTCGGCCTGGAGCCAGATTCCTGGGCTTACCGGGCAGTAACCGTACGGTTTGCGACCTACGTGCGTCAAATTCTTGAAGATAATCGCTTTCCTGAGCAGGTGGTCGCGCGCCTGAGACAACTGATCGTCGAACTCCCCCAAGGTCCCATCCGCCTCTTGGATGACCCAGTTGCCCCTGATTTTGCTAACTGGAATAGCTACATTGAGATGTATGTAGGCATGAATTGGCTGGAGCCGCCGTGGTTCTTCAGTGAGCACTACTTCTACCGGCGCATCATCGAAGCCATCGGTTATTTCCAGGATGGAGTAACTGCAAAGTTGGACCCCTTCGAACTTTCGAAGCAGCAGGGATTAGAGCACGGGTTACCATCCATATTGGAGATGGCTGCTTGCTTGGATGGCTGGCTGAAGTCAGGGCATCCGGAAGGGGAAACCTTGCTGTCATTGCTGTATATGGATCTGTGGGGCAATCAGGCTGATTATAGCCTCTGGCCTGCAGACGCCGAAGGCGCAGACAAACCCGATCATGTCGATGCGAGTCGGGCGAACGACTTTTTACTGATTGATTCTTCTACTATTGTCGTTGATAGTTTATTGGCAATGAGAGGCAAGCGCGCCCGTGTTGATTTCATAATCGATAATGCTGGCCTGGAACTGGTCAGCGACTTGGTATTTGCCGACTATTTGCTCTCTACTGGACTGATTGACCTGGTGATTTTTCATCTCAAAGCGCATCCTACGTTTGTCTCCGATGCCCTTCCAAAGGATGTCGAAAGCACGCTCGCATATCTAATGTCGACCGAGGCTCTCGCAGTCGTCGCCCTCGGCGAGCGCTTGGAAGGCCATCTGCAGCAAAACCGCCTGAAACTGTGCAGCGATTTTTTCTGGAATTCCCCCCTTGATGGCTGGAAGATGCCCAAGAAGCAGTCCGAGCAGCTGAGTCAGTCGAATTTGGTGATCAGCAAGGGGGATGCCAACTATCGTCGTCTCTTGGGCGACCGTCACTGGCCTTACACCACCCCCTTCAGCGATATCGTGAGCTATTTCCCCGCGCCATTGGTGGCGTTGCGCACACTCAAATCTGAACTTGCCTGCGGGTTAGCCCCCGGCCAGGCTGATACAATCGCCGCACAAAATCCCGATTGGTTGGTCAACGGCCGCTGGGGAGTGATACAATTCCATGATGATAGCAGAATGAAAAAACATGCTACCCCTCGAATTAATATGTAAATGAGATTCACCCTTTTCTCCCCATCCTACCTAATCCTCTTCCCTCACTGAAAGGGATGTTGTGTGAAAAACAGGTTCGTGCAGCGCATAGCGCCGCACGAACCTGTTTTTCACAAATTCCCTCCCCCGATTGTCGGGGGAGGGCTAGGGGTGGGGGCGAACTTTCGCTCACAAAGATGTCTTTCCCACCTTAGATGATATTTGGAATGAAAATTGTTTTTTCTAGAATTTCTCCCATCATTCGGAATGGCAGTTTGGGAGATAGAGATTAGTAATTTACTCCAAAACCCACATGATATTCGCTGGGACAGGAGTCAGGAAATACACCGTTACATTCTGAGACCATTGCACCCAATCCTCGTCTGTGTACCCCAAATCGACCCAGTGACGTCCCGAAACGCCCGCACCGATGTCTTCGATGGTGGCGTAACCATAGCCTGGGATAAATACTTGCTGACCGCGCATAACGTTGAACCAGGAGCGGATGACGCCGATCATGCCCTTTTGGAGCTGGGCCCCGCTGGCAGTGGTCGAGTTGCAGTGATCCTCGACACCCAGACGGCAGGGCGAGTACGAGGTGGCAAAAGCTTCCACTTTGCGCCAGTATTCTATGGTCGCGCCCCCTACATTCTCGCTGCGTAAGACGATCTCCGTACCATACCCACTGATGCGCTCCTGGGGTTCGCGGGCGACCCATTCGTCTTCCACTTGTCTGTCCACTTCTTGCCAGCCATTAGCATCTGGACGCGCCTCGTATACTACGCGTATGCGCTTGGCTGTCAGGCCGTATTGACCAGCTTGCACGACCTGTGTAGTGTCAAGTTCGACCTCAGGCAGCGCTTGCTGGACCAAGCCGAAGGGCAGCGGCTCTTGTTCAAGGAAAACATCCTCACGCACGCGCACCACCTGAATTTGTCCATCTTCGGGTAGATTGCTCTCTTCTGATGGGATGCTGTAATCCAGGCTTTGCAAGGCGATATGAGTATTGGCCAGGGCTGCACCCACAGTCGGGCCCAGGGCGCGGGTTTGAAAGCTTTCTCCCATCAGGTGGATGGTCAACACCTGAGCGCGATCCAATGTAGCTTGAATGGCTGGCCCTTGCAACGGAGTATCGGACGGGGGGTTGAGTTGGTCGCTGTGATATAGTGTGATGCCCTTCTCCCAAAGAGCTTCTCCCAATGTGCTGGCAGCTGATGCGAAACGTAGCACTTGCACCCCGTCATCCAGCGCGATCTGGGTTGCCCGACGGACTTGCAAGCTGTGGGTCTGCGCTGGCTGCAAAGATTGATCTAATCCTATGGGAACCCCATTCGCCAGGATGCGGTCATCAGGACTGAGCCCAACGCCAGCCTCTGCCAGTAATATGACTGGTGTGCGCTCGGGAGTCAGCATAGAATGAACCTGCTCATCGACATGAATTTGAACCTGGGCAGCCCGTTCGATGAACACCCCTGCATCCCTGCGCAACCAGGAATTCAGCGCGGGTGTGATGGAGTCGTATTCGTTCAGCGGAATGCCTGCCAGTCGCAGCAATCCCCTCACGGTGAGGGCATTGGTCACGTAGGTTCGCGCTTCGCCATCAATGACAACTGTGATCTGTTTACGTGTCAAGACCACGGCTGTTATGACGACAACCGTCACCGTCACTACGCTCACAATGATCAAACGCCAACGCTTTAGGAATGACATCAAAGGGATTCTATCAGATTAAACATAAACGCCCCTGGATAGGCACCCCGGCGGCACCCAGAAGGTCCACCTTAGTGCTGCTTCCTTTCGGACCT
>CAYWIC010000091.1:0-20649 GCA_964458115.1 uncultured Anaerolineales bacterium
CAATCTCGTATGCAGTATTCTAGCAACATCTTGCAGCATAATGTCAGCAGGGGCACCGATGCCAATAATCGGATATCGCAGTCGGATTTGAGTATCCAGGTGGGGGTGCTCTGCATTGATGCTGTTATGGAAGAACCAGGCGCCAATATCCTGGATGGTGTACGAGCCTCTGGGAACCTTCCGCTCGCTCAAGAATTCGACGACTGCCTGTGTGATGAGCTCTGCAATATGCGACCAAATGTATTCAGAAAACGATTGTTGATCCAAATTAAGGTGATTATTGAGTAGGGCTAGGCCAGAGCGAGATGCATCTGCATCCCAGGGTGTATAACGGCCATCGACATGCAATAGGTCTGTAGGGGTGAATCCGGCTTTGGCAATGATCTCTTGGCGTATCAATTCTTCCGCGCTGAGTTGGTTGATATGTAATAGATCTAAATCCTTGAGTAGTTCTGGGATCGGTTGAGGGCCGTTTTGAAGGACCTTAATTAATTTTTTCTCGCGCTCGGACTTGATAATATGTTTGTCAGTCGGTTCTCGCAACAAAAACCAGTGCTCCAGCCAAAGCGGAGAATTTGGTGGCCAAGTTTTCTGGGTGAGTGTTTTCAAGCGTTTCGTAATATGCGGGTATTGCTGGGCCAGATACGCTAAGGGTACGACCCTTTCAGGTCCGATGACAATCTCGTTCTGACGGTCGAGGCGAATGTGGCTATCCCCTCCGAGGCCTATGGAAAGTAAATTGGCTGCTTGAACCGATGTTTTGTAACCTGCCACAGAAGCACCCTGCTCGCTAATGGTCACCTCACCACCCTGGATCAACGCCAAATCCGTCGTTGTGCCCCCCACATCGAGAACCAGCGCATCCTCCTGATCTGAGAGGAAGCGTCCACCAATGGCACTGGCTGCAGGTCCAGAGTGGATCGTCTCTACCGGTGTTTGAGCTGCGAATTCATCGCTCATCAGAGTGCCGTCACCGCGTACCACCATTAACGGGGCCTCGATCCCTCGGCGTTCCATGGCTCTGCGCACGGCGATGATGAAATCTTGCAACACAGCCAATAGGGAAGCATTCAAGGCCGCGGTGGTAGCGCGCTCCACAGAACCCAGTTTGGTGGAAAGTTGACTGCCCAGGACAATGGGCAGATCGCAAACCTTGGTAATGGCGTTATAGACCTGGTATTCATGCTCCGGGTTGAGAGGGCTGAAGTAACTGGATACAGCCAGGGCGTCCACTTTATTTTTTATGCTGCTGGTTTTCTCCAGGATTCCGGCCAGATCGAGCGAATCTTTCTCTTGCCCGTGAAGATCGTGCCCCCCATCGAAATAGTAGAAATTGGGGGTAGCAAATTGACGATCTAGTTTGAAGGATGCGACAAGGTCAGGATCGTACCCGATCAAGAAAAGGGCGACCCGTTTCCCTTTGCCTTCGGCAATGGCATTGGTAGCCAGGGTTGTCGAGACAGATACCATTTTTATGGCTGAAGGATCTTGAATATCGATTCCTTTGATGACATTTTCGATGCCTATCGAGAAATCCCGCTTGGTTGTCAGGCTTTTATGGGAAGCCAGCACTTCGCGAGAGTGATATTCCAGTAGTACTCCATCGGTATAGGTTCCGCCTGTATCGATACCCAGGACCAGGGTTTGGGATGGGTTTCGTGTTGAAGACAAGTTATACCTCTAAATATTCATGACAAACAGTTTGTGAGATTTTATTATGGGGTAGTAGCCCAACCACGTTGGGTGAAATGGCATTTATCGCCGTACAACCAACGCGGTTGGCTTATCCACCCTAGTTTGTATATTTATGCTTTTATAAACAGTACATTGTTCAACAAGCACTTAGGGGCGTGACCTCCCTCGGCGAATAGAACCACGCGTGAGGGAGCTTGAATCACGCCCCTAACAAAGAGCTTCAAGAAACCGATTTTTTCTCCGCCTTACGAGCGAACCCGGTTCCCAAGGTTTTTCGTTACCCAAACATATCGATATCTAACTCATCGCCTTTATGTTTTTCGTCAGCCAGCTCGCAGATGCGCCGCAGTTCTTTGAACATCTGCTCATCCATCAAAGGTTCTGTTTCTTCCTCGAGGATCTCGATGACGCGCTCGTGGACACGCTCGCGGTAGGTTTTGCTGCCCGCAGCTTCCCAGTTCTCCCAGTTGTTACGGTCGATGAGCTTGGGGCGCCAGATATCGGTCTTGAAGCGCGCGAAGGTATGCTCGTGGTCCAGATAATGACCACCGGGTCCGACCTCATCCATGACGTGCAGCGCCCGGCTATCGTCAGTGACCTCGATGCCGCGCAATATGCGCTTGACCATATCGATGATCTCGTCGGAGGCAACCATCATCTCCATAGAACTGGTCAGCCCTTGTTCAAGGTAGCCCACATCGTGGATCATGTTGCCGCCGCTCAACGCTGCGGTAGAGATGTTGATAGTAGCTTCCATTGCGGCCTGTTCGTCGAACATCTTGGCATCCGAGCAACCGGCGGTTTCGTATTCGGGCAGGCCCAGCCATTTGGTGATCTGGGTATAGGCTGCGCTGAGCAAGGCCATCTCTGGAGAGCCGTAGCAATAGACCGTGGTGAGCATGTCCATGTTGGACATTAAGCCGCCGATGATCAGTGGTGCGCCTGGTTTGCGCGTCTGGCTGAGCACGATGCCAAAGAGACTCTCGGTCAGCGCCTGGACGGCAGTACCTGCCAGGGTGCAAGGTGCCGTTGCGCCAGCCAGGGGGCAGGGGGTGTAGACGAAGGGGATCTCATTGTCCGTGGCGAAGATCAATTTTTGCACCACTTCCTCGGAATGGCTCAGTGGGGATACCGGCTCGATGTAGAGCGAAAAGATGGGACCCTTGCGCCATTCATCTTTGCCGCCCACGCGTATGTAGGCCATTTCTAATTGATCTTTCAATCCATCAATATCCACAGCAGTGATGTTGATCGGTTTGTTGGTGCCTTCCAACATGGCCAGATACTGCCAGCGGTCATAGGTGCCTACTGCTGTATCTTGCACAATTCCCAGGGACATGTGGAAATCGAGATTGGGGAGGGCCTGAGCCACGCGGGCAAAGTTCTTGACATCATTGTAGGTTGCGCGGCGGCGATCCCCGGTATACGGATCGATGGTAAAGGGGGTATCTGATCCAGCCCCAAAGGTGATCGAATCCTTGTAGAGCTCCATCTTGTGTTGGCGGTCTGGACCCACGGTGACCACTTTGCTGGGTACAGTTGCCAAGGCTTTATCGACCAGCCAGGGTGGTATCTTGACCAAGGCGCTGTCGTCAGTCTTATCCTCGACAATGGCGCCGCCTTCATACGCAAGTTGAACACCTTCCTCGTCGTAAACACGCACACCGGTTTCATACAGCACCGTCAATGCGGCGTGAAAGATAGATTCGATCTCTTCTTCTGTGAGTACTTGAAAGATAGGTGTTGCGTTCACGCGATAATTTGTTTTTCTTACTTGCATGATTTTTACTCCTGTCTTCGCTGTAAAGGCGATTATGACAATTGTGTGTCATCGCGAACCCCGCAAAGGGGTGAAGCAATCTCGCACTTCAGTGGAGGGGATTGCTTCGTCGCCCTTCGGGCTCATCGCAATGACATTACCTCTCAGGGTTTCTAGCGCAAAAACATCTCCTGCTTGATCTCGCTACCGGGTGGAATTACCAGAAACTCGTTGTCAACTTGATCAGGTGATGCCGCAATTTCGATCAGCCGCCGAACGTAGATAACTGAGCCGAGGATCTCTTCATAGCGCATGCCCCATTGCTGGCAGTATTCGGCAACCTCCAGGGCTTGCGGACGATATTTCTCTAGATCTTCGGGCGAATGTGCAACCAGCACCAGGCGTTCGTAGTGCTGGTATTGCTGGTCCATGATCCAGGCAGCGTCATCCTCACCAAATTTTTCTACGTATTCTTGATATTCCTGATAGGGATTGCTGCCAGATTCTAGCCACCCCTTTGTCAGATAGTAAGAACCTGGCGTAGTTTCGAATTCCTGAATATATTTTTTATATGAGCCAAGCAGGATGGCAATGCAGTCATCTGTGCGTGGCACTAATAGCGTGTGTTGCTTGGCCTTGATCCCTTTCAAGCCATTGCCGCACAGCCCATATCCCAAGATGATCAAACTAGGATTTGTGACCTCGTCAATGGTGTCTTGAAGAGTCCAGGTCAGTTTATCGGGAACGCGATGCAGACCATAATCCAGGAAGGTGAAGCGTTCAGCCATCCCTTCGGGGATGAGTTCTTCCAATAAACTTTGGAAAACTTGGCAGGCAATGACAACGATAGGTAGATTTTCCGGTGACGTCAATTTAATAGTCCTATAACCTTTTGCGATCAGGCAGCGCCAACCAGTTGCTTGGCTAAATCAGAACCTGAAGGTGCGTTGGAGCCATAACCATCTGAGCCAATGCGGTCTGCAAATTCCTTATCTACGGGAGCACCTCCGACCATGATCTTGACTTGCTCGCGCAGTCCGGCTTCTTCGATAGCCTTGATGGTATGTCCCATCGCGCGCATCGTCGTGGTCAGCATCGCAGACATGCCAACAATTTGCGGTTGATGTTCTTTGATCGCCTCGATGAATTTCTCCGGTTCCGCGTTGAAACCGATATCGATGATCTCGAAGCCAGCGCCCTCACACAGCATGCTTACCAGGTTCTTACCAATATCATGCAGGTCGCCTTTGACGGTGCCCATGATGATTTTGCCTAGGAGTTCAGCGCCGCTCTCAATGAGCAGCGGGCGCAGGATTTCCATCCCGGCTGCCATAGAGTCGGCGGACATAAGTACTTCTGGGACAAACATATCGCCGCGCTTGAAACGAGCGCCGACTTCGTCCATCCCTACGATCAAGCCATTATCGAGGATCTCTTTAGGGGATAGCCCTCGCTTCAGTCCGCGCTCGACCAGCTTATGGGTCTTATCTGCATCGCCTTCCAGGACGGCAGTGGATAATCGTTCATATAGTTCACTCATCGGTTCTCTCCTTGGTTAGCTGCTTTTAACGCGTTCTTCGGCCTCAGCCAAAACCTTTTCGATCACTTTTTTAGTTTCGGGCTTGATGGGAGAGGGTTGGTGAGAAGCCAGGATTTCGTGAACGCGAGTTGCAGTGCGATCCTTGAGCGTTTTCTTGCCCATCGATTCCCATTCTTCATAGTTGCGGCGGTCGCACAAGTTGGGATACCAGAATTCGTTCTTGTAGTATCGCCGGGTATGTGGTTCGCGCAGGTAATGCCCATTGGGTCCAACATTATGGATTACATCTACAGCCAAGGTGTCTTCGTTGACTTCGATGCCGCGCGTTATCCTGCGGGAATAGCCAATGGCTTCATCCATGGCACACAACTGAAAGACAGATCCGGTCATCCCGCTCTCGGTATAGCCCACATCATGGCATAGATCACCACCTGTGAGGGCCGAGAAGAAGACCGTCAGCGACCCTTCGATAATCGCTTGCTCGTCGAAGGTCTTGGCATCCGTACAGCCGCCAGTTTGCCACAAGGGCAATCCGGCGAAATGGGCTAGCTCAGTCAACCCAGCCATGTTGATGGACATCTCAGGTGCACCGTATGAAAGAATCATGGCGCTCATGTCCATCACTGAGAATACCCCCCCCATGAAAAATGGCAGTCCAGGCTGCAGCGTCTGGGCAATCACCATTCCCATCCACGATTCGGCCGCACCTTGGATGATGACTCCAGCAGAAGTAACCGGAGCGGTGCCACCGGAAATAGGGCAGGGGGTGAAGATCAGGGGTACGCGGTGTTCGGCAGCGAAAATGAGCTTGTCCAAGGCTTCTTGGGTGCTAACAAGCGGTGAAAGCGGCTCGCAATAATGCACGTAATTAGGACGCCGTTCGAAGGCTTCTTGTCCCCCAGCTTCGGCCACAGCGATCTCGTGAATACCCGCTGAGTCAAATTTATCGTACGACCAGGCAACGATAGGTTTGCTGGTGTTGGGGAACATGCCAGCAAACTCATATAGCGCGCCCAGGTCGTGGTGGACATCGTTGACCGTGCCTAGTGATTCGCAGAAATCGATATTGGGAAGGGCATCGACCACTTTAGCGACCATTGGAACATCCGTATTGACGTAGGGACGGCGCTCCATGGTTTCCACGTCGATGAAGTTTGGGCAGGTCGGACCTGGCCCGAAGTGGCCGCGACCTGGCCCGATGTGGATATTGTGCTCAGGGTTGCCATCGCGTGCGAAAATCGTGAAGCTGCGCGGGGCCAGATCGAGTGCCTTCCTGACAATATAAGATGGGATTCGCACTCGAATACCATCCACCCAGGCGCCCGCTTCTTTCAATATTTCGCGTGCTTGGTCGTGGTGCACATCGAGGCCAGTGTATTCCAAGACATGCAGTACGCCATCGAACAACTCTTGCAGTTGGTCATCTGAAAGCATTCGAAATTGAACGCCCGCATTAACAGGGTAATTCGCCCTCATATAGGGTCTCCTTTCAGGTAATAGAAAAGGAGTAAAGATTTTTGATAATCTTTACTCCTTTTCTCCTTACGCCACAAATTTCTTCGCTAATTCGGCTGCTGAGGCAGCATTGGATGCGTAGCCGTCGGCTCCAATCTGGTCAGAGAATGCCTGGGTGACGGGTGCGCCACCGATCATGATCTTGACCTTGTCGCGCACACCAGCCTCTTCCAGCGCTTTGACGGTGTGCTCCATAGCCCGCATGGTGGTAGTGAGCAGTGCGGACATTCCCAAGATGTCAGGCTCGTGCTCTTTGACCGCATCGACAAAAGCCTGCGGTTCGATATCTTTACCAAGGTCATTGACCTCGAAACCCGCGCCTTCGCACATCATGCCGACTAGATTCTTGCCGATGTCGTGCAGATCTCCCTTGACCGTGCCTATCAGCACTTTGCCAGTCATCGATTCACCTGTCTCAGCTAAAAGGGGCTTGATAAGGGCCATGGACGATTGCATTGCTCGCGCGGAGCGCAGCACCTCGGGCACGAACATATTGCCGGCTTTGAACTCAACACCAACATAGTCCATACCAGGCATTAAGCCTTTATCCAGGATATCCTTGGCGCTGAAACCATCGTCCAAGGCATCTTGGGTGAGTTCGACAATCTCGTCCAGGTTGCCTTCGATGACGGATTTGGATAGTTCAGAAAACTGTTCACTCATTTTATTTCTTCCTCCATGTCTAAGGTTTTATGGATATTGGTTTTAGCCAGTTGGGGAAATATTCCATTGCGCGGCTAACTGTCATAAATATTGTTTGATGGTTTGGTGGAACTCTTCAATATGGGTTTTCATCCTCTGTCCAGCTTTTTGGGCATCTCCCGCCTCAATGGCTTCGAGGATTTCAATGTGGGCATCAACATCGATATCCTCCGGCTGCGTGTAATTTATCGCCATATACCAGATTCGCAGGGACAGGTTATAGAAATGCTCCAGCTCTTTAAAGAGGAATTTATTATGTGCAGATTCTATGATTTGCAAGTGGAATTCGTGATCGATATTGATCAATGCCACTTTGTCGTTTGGATCTGCACCCTGGTATTTTTCAGCCAGGGATATCAACCTTGAAAGCTGGTCTCTTGTGATTCGTTGGGTAGCCAATCGCGCTGCCAGAGCTTCTAGTTCTACTCGTACCTCGAAGATTTGTGTAAGATCAGTGACCGCGATATCTGCCACATACATCCCCCGGCGTGGTGTTACTGTGACCAAATTCTCAGCTTGTAGTTGCTTGATGGCCTCCCGTATAGGAGTTCTACCCAACTTTAACTCCTCCATTAATTGAGCTTCGCTGATCACCGAACCTGGTGGCATCTTCGTGGTGACGATCTGCCCTTTTATTTGGGTGTAAGCTTTCTCGGCATCGGTTGGCTTCATTTGGATTTAATCGAATCTCAGTCTTCGGCTTGCGCCGCTTGACGTGCCCGATAGGCCTGGATCCAGGCCATCCCATATTCATCTCGACCCATGGAGAGGTCAGCTGCTTTGATGGCAATGCTCACTTCCGGTTCCAAAGGGTTGGTGATTGGGCAGGTCAACCCAGCGTGGATGGCCATGGCGATGAACGTGGCATTGATGAATTTTCGGTCTGGCATACCGAAGGAGATGTTGCTGGCGCCCATGGTGATATTGACCCCAAATTCAGCGATGACCTTTTCGATGGTTTGCATCGCGATCAAGCCGGATGTGTGGTCTGAACCCATGGTGAGTGCCAGCGGATCGATGACGATATCCTCGACGGGGATACCCAATTTCCCGGCTCGCTCTATGATATTCGCGGCGACTTTGAAACGGTCATCTGGCGTGGCTGGGATGCCATCATCATCCATACACAAACTGATCACAGCGGCGCCAAATTCTTTGGCCAACGGGAGAACGGTTTCCATGGAGCGCTCTTCGCCATTGACCGAGTTGATCAACGCTTTGCCCTCATACATTGAAAGAGCAGCTTCGAGGGCTTTAGGGTCGGCGGTGTCTATGCAGAGCGGTATATCAACAACTTCCATCACTGTTGTGAGAACTTGCTGGAGCAGAGCGGGTTCGTCTGCACCAGGCACTCCTGCGTTGACATCGAGGATCTTAGCCCCTGCTTCGACCTGATTCACAGCGTCCCTACGGACGATGTCGAAATCCCCTGCCTGTAGAGCTTTGAGCATCAATTTGCGTCCAGTGGGATTGATGCGTTCACCGATGATCACCGTGGCATTCGCCCGGTTGATTTCAACGGTTTGCGATTTAGAAGAGACAATTGTGGTTAGATTTTCTGTCATGAATTCACCTATTTGGGAAAATGAAGGTTGTGAACTGAGGTACTTGCTAGTATATCACAGATATATCAGAAAATTTGATTCTTTTAATGTATTCGAGGCTGCTCACTTTCAAGACCATTTGACCATATTTAGGGCGAAGTATTTTCCTCAACATAACTTTGGATTTGTCGCGAAATTAAACCATCGAGAGGTGGCTCCTGATATTCACAGAGGAGCTGTTTCCAACGTGCCTTCGCACGTGCAGTCGCATCTTGCTTACCATTTTCAGACATCCCGCCTGCCAAACCACTGCGATCGGAGATCATTGGCTGCCAGAATGCGGAGCGGCAACGTTCTAGAGTGTGGTCTTCGCCTATGAAATGGCCGTTGTGTCCCACGCGAGCGATTACCTCATATCCAAGGGTTTCAGGAGTGACCTCGATACCACGCAGGTAATGACGCACCATGCCGATCATATCATCGTCCAGGACGAATTTTTCAAACGAGAAAGCCAGGTACGAACTGAGAATGCCGGCAGAATGCAGCACAAAATCGGTGCCGCTGTTTACAGTGGTCAGCAGGCTGAACATGGATTCAGAACCTGCCTGGGAATCTGTGGTGCTAGAGTCGGTCAGGGAACCACCACCCCGACTGGGTAATTTGTAGAAGCGCGCCATTTGAGTGTGCGCGCTGATAAACAGTGAGAGTTCGGGGCTGCCAATTGTGAGTCCCCCGGTGCGCATATCGATATTGGTGGATGTTGATCCATAGATCACAGGAACACCTGGGTGGATGAGTTGCGCCAGAACAATGCCAGCCAGGATTTCAGCGTTTTGCTGGGCAAGTACTCCTGCTATAGTGATCGGTCCAGTGGACCCTGCCATTACTAAAGTGGAAATCAATATGGCCTGGCCAGCTCGCGCATACACCTTGATAGCCTCGATCATATCCGGGCTGTATCCCAGCGGGCTGAGGGGATTGATTGCTCCCATGGTCACAGGTTTTTTCAATTCTCCCCCAAAGATGATTTTTGCTAATTCAATAGTATGGGTGGAGCCCGGCATCCCATCTGTGCTGCCAATAAAGGGTTTATCTGAATGCAGTATTCCAGCGTACACCATTTGTAAATGGGCGTCTTTGGCTGGGACATCCCCTGGTGTGATCATTTGATGACCGTTCAAATCCTGGTTGGGTAAGATTTGAGCCAGGCGGACTGCGTTGCGGTAATCCTCTGATGTGGCTGACCGCTTTCCGGTTTTGGAGTCGACCAAGAAGGGCGAGCCCAGGCCAGGTGCAAAAACTGGTTTGCCATTTCCAATCGTCACATCGCGTTCTGGATTGCGTGCGTACAGCGTAAAATGAGCGGACGCCGCAGAGATAGCCTGCATTACCTGATCTTCTGTCAAGAAAACGGTTTGGCCATCAATTTTCGCGCCATGTTTTTTGAATATCCCCAGCGCTTCATCGTCAGGAAAGTGAATCCCCACTTCTGAGAGTAGCTTCATACTGGTGATGTGTATGGCCTGGATGTCAGTGGTTGAGAGAAATTCGCACCAATTCTTAAGCTTTGATCGATGCATAGGTACCTTGTGCCCTCACGACGTTATCTTTAAGTGAGATTCGAGGTGAGTTTTTACCACAGAATATTTTGGAAATCCAGTGACATGTATACTGATCTGGTTGGAAATCTTACCTTATTATCGTGGGCGCGCAGGTCCGAATTAATCGGATCTTTGGGAAACGCCGATGGGAATATCCAGATTTAGGGGTGAGTGGGGTGCTCCGCATCCCACTCACCCCTAAATCTGAGGGATTACCCCGGAAAATCCTAAAGAACCAATGAATCAGAGCGCTGGTGTAAGCAGCACCTGATTCATTTCGGAGAATACAATCATGGTATGTATTTCGGATCAAGAGCGCTATCGTCAAAGGTGATATATGAACTGCGAAATCAGGAAAACTTACAGGCGGAAATCCAAATTTCGCAGTTATACTAGACTTATAGTGAATGCATTGAAAGGAGTGGCTGATGTACCGCAATAGAGATTTTGGAATTAATCATATCAAAGCCCGCAAAGATCATCGCTGCTATGGCATGGGTTTGGGTATCATCATCCTGGATGATGTCTATCCTGGATTTCCGGGTGATGTCCGCAACGCCAGCGCCTTCCCGTTCCCAATTCAATATGAGATCGTTGAAGGCGTGGATATCTGGGCGCTGGTTCATGAGGAAGATAAATCCCCTTGCCGCGAGCCAATCCTTAATGCTGCCACAAAATTGGAGAGTATGGGTTGCCGAGCAATTGCCGCGGAATGTGGCTACTTTGCCTACTTCCAAAAAGATGTTGCTGGATATGTAGATATCCCTGTCTTCATGTCCAGCCTGCTCCAAGTGCCATTTGCGCAACAACTGATTGGACCCGAAAAAGTCGTCGGGATCATGGCCGCTCGATCAGCGGAGCTATTGCCAGTCCACCTGGAAGCTGTCGGTATCCAGGAAGGTAGCAATTATGTCATCGCGGGCGCTGAAGACGAGGGTCAATGTCCTCAGTTTGAAAGTTTGTGGTATGCCCCTGTTCGCCCAGAAATACCCGAATCCTACTACGATGAAGCCGAAAAGGATTTTGTGAAGGTGTGTGTCGATTTCTACGAAGCTCACCCCAATATGGGCGCCATGATGCTGGAGTGCACCGGCATGCAGCCTTTTGCCCGCGCCATCCAGCGCGAGATCGATATTCCCATTTTCAGCTGGGGCACCTTGTTAGATTTTGCTTACTCGGTGGCAGTTCACCGCGATTATTATGGCCACGTTTAGGAATATAAAAAAATGACACCTGCTTCCTTCGACCAATTCAATATCAATCGTTCGGCTCGCCCTAATAGCCTCACTGAAGATCAGCTTGCATTGCTCCACGAAGCCAGTTTGGAGATCATGTTCCGCACGGGGATGCGCTTCTTTGATCAGGAGGCCCTGGATCTCTTTGAGAATGGAGGTGCAAAAATTTCAGATGGAAACTTGGTGTGCATTTCACCTAACCTGGTTGAATGGGCCCTGAGCACCGCGCCGAAAAATATTACCATCTTCGACCGAATGGGAAATCGAGCCATGAGTTTAGGCGGTTATCGCTCCTATTTTGGACCTGGATCCGATTGTATGTTTATCTACGATCTTGAATCTGGTGAGCGCAGGGATGCCGTGTTAAATGACACCATCTATGGAGTGCGTTTGGTTGATGCACTCCCTAATCTTGATTTCGTCATGTCTATGTACCTGCCATCGGATATCCCCGAAGAAATGTATGAACGCCAACAAATGGCAGTTATGCTTCAAGAGAGCACCAAGCCGATTGTCTTCGTTGGTATCGAGGCTTCAAGCACAGAATATGCCATCGCGATGGCTGAGATCGTTGCAGGAAGCGCAGATCAGTTGCAGCGTTATCCCTTTGTAATTAATTATGTCAATACGGTTTCTGCATTTCACCATAATGAAGAAAGCGTTCAGAGATTGTTAATTGCGGCAGAGCGTGGTCTGCCGACGATCTATGCGCCAGCAACAAGCCGCGGTATGACTGCTCCTATGACCTTGGCCGGTTCTTTGGCATTAGGCAATGCAGGGCAATTGGCGGGACTGGTGCTTTCGCAGCTTACGTGTGAGGGCTCACCATTTTTGCGCAGTGATCCCGGTGGCAGTCTTATGGATATGAAATCTATGGTCAGTTTGTACGGTGCGCCTGAAACCGGCTCATTTGGGTGGGATCTGGCTCATTATTACGGCATTCCAACTTTTGGGATGGCCGGTTGCAGTGATGCCAAGATCTTCGACGCCCAGGCTGCGGCAGAGGTTACACTGACGCTATTCGAAAACAGCCTGAACGGCGCGAATCTGATCCACGATGTCGGCTACCTGGATTGCGCCATGACGGGCTCGCTGGAATTGGTGCACTTCAGCAACGAAATCATCGGCTGGTTGAGGCGGTACTTCACCAAGTTGGAGATCAATGAAGAGACCCTAGCTTTAGATCTGATCCATGAGATTGGTCCCGATGGCAACTTCCTTGAGTCAGACCACACCTATCGTCACGTGCGTGAAGATTGGCAGCCAGACCTGCTTGACAGGCTCGATTATCAGCGCTGGGCTGACGAGGGCAGTGCAACTCTGCAGCAACGCGCCAACCGAAAAGTCAAAGAGATCATCGCAAATCACCGTGCTGACCCCCTCCCTGAGGACGTCATAAGTAAGTTGAACGCGATTGCTATGCAGGAGGACCATCCATAGAAAACGCCAATCAATTCGAAGAATTTGTCGTTGTATTTGGGGTATGGGAACAAGCGCGCCCGTACCTGCATTTAATGGTGGACGAGCGCGAGATGGAACTTGTTCTCCTACTCTCGAAGCAGGCTGAACAGGCGCTGACCATGAAGAGGATTGCCGATCTATGGGGGTTGAACTACGCCCAAACAGAGATGCACGTTCGGCGCGCCTATGGCAGATGCATCTTGAATAAAGTTGAAGAAAATGGGGTGACAAAATATTCCCCCGCGGATTTCTACGCCCGCCTGGACCATTTTGCCAAATTCGAGAATTGGCATGATATCCCCCCCGAAGACTGCCAGATCATCAACCGCAGTTTTCTTGAACAATTCATCAACAGGCATAAATCGAATGTTGGACGCAAAATGCGCGGCCTGGAAGCCGAGAACGCTTTGCCCAACGATACCATCATGCTGCTCAGCGAAGTCGAGGCGATGATCGAGGCTGCCACCGACATCATCGTCCAACCTTGTGATTGCCGCATGTTGGGAGAAAATTGTGATAAGCCCGTAGAAACCTGTATCTGGTTGGATGAAGGCGCTCGCCAATCTTTGGACCGCGGCCATGGCCGCCGCCTCACTAAAGATGAGGCGCTCGAATTGCTGCGTTGGACTGATAAGAAAGGTTTGATGCATACGGCTGATAGCGCCTGGAGCGAGCGCGGTTTGCATGCCATTTGCAACTGCTGCGCCTGTGATTGCTACCCTTTTCGCGCCGCTCAGGAATTGAACAGCAAGGGAGTCTGGCCGAAAAGCAACTATGTTGCTGTCCATGATCTAGATTTATGCAACATGTGCGGCTCTTGTGTCAAACGCTGCCACTTCGATGCTTTCTATCTTGATGGCTCAACCCGTGTCGTGAATGGCAAAGAGAAAAAAGGTGTTGGTTATGATCCAGAAAAGTGTTGGGGTTGTGGTTTATGCGCCAACACATGCCCGGAGGGGGCTATTCTGATGGCGAAAATCGAAATGATGGAGTAGGCTTCTTATGCTGTCCATCGCGGATGGGCTCCTACTCTTAGTTTTCCAGCAGGAGGTTTAAATGAATCAACATTTTGCCTGGAAACCCAGCCTCACGATGTTGGATCAATCTAGGATCGCCCAGCTTCATAATGCGGCAACTGATATTCTGCAAGATATTGGATTGAATGTTCATCATCCTGGTATGCGCTCGAAACTAGAACAGGCTGGTGGGAAATTAAGGGGCGATCTGCGAGTATATCTGACCCCAGAGATGGTCGATAGGGCAATCGAAACAGCACAAAAAGATATCGTCATTTACAACCGGCTTGGCAGGCCAGTCATGACGCTTGGTGCAAATCAAATCTACTTTGGAACTGGCTCCGATTTGATTTACACCTACGATGTAGAAAACGGGGAACACCGTGATTCGCTTCTGGAAGACGTCGCTCGCTCCGCGCGCCTGTGTGATGCGCTGGAAGAAATTGATTTTGTTATGTCCTTCGCTTTACCCAGGGATATCCCCAACGAGGACGCTGAACCCCAGCAATACTACAATATCCTGTCTAACACCACTAAGCCGGTGATCATGACCAGCTTTTCTGGCATCGAGGCTTTCGAGCGGATGCACGCGATGGCATGTCTAGTAGCGGGCGGAGAGGCAGCTTTTCGGCAGCACCCTAACTACATCATGTATGGACAATTCGTGTCGCCACTTGAGCACGACCTTCAGGCGGTCGAACGCCTTTGCTTTTGCGCAGATCATGAGATCCCTTTGATCTATGTGCCAACGATCATGAGCGGTGCCAGTGGACCTCTGACTATGTACGGCACGATGGCATTGGCCTTGGCTGAAACTTTGGCTGGTCTGGTCATGCATCAGATTCAGAGACCTGGTGCGCCGTTCATTACAGGGGCGTGTGTCAGCCCATTGGATATGAAGACAGGGTTGTTCCCGTACGGTTCAGCGGAGTGGCGTCTAAACGATCTGATGATGGCGGAGATGTCGCGTCATTACGGTATCCCTGTTTTTGGAACCGGAGGCGCTACGGACAGCAAACAGGTCGATGCTCAAGCAGGTGCAGAGTATGTAAGCAGTCTCTTGGTGGCCGCACTGGCAGGGACAAATTTAATTCATGATGTCGGATATCTCAACTCGGGTCTGACGGGCAGCCTGGAAAGCATCCTCCTGGGTGCCGACCAAATTCGCTGGGTCAAGCGTTTTGTGAATGGCTTTGACATCTCAGATGACACCCTGGCCGCGGAGATTCTGAGTGAGATTGGTCCAGCAGGCGAGTTTCTTAGTCATGAACATACTTTCAATAATCTGAAATCTCTTTGGCAACCCTACGCCATCGATCACCAGGATTATGATACCTGGCACGCCGAAGGTGCCAAGGATTATGCCCATCGTGCGCGTCGATCTGCACGTGATTTCCTCTCAAATCACCAGGTCGAACTCATTGACGAATCCCTAGATATGGAATTGCAAAGATTAGTATCTTCGTAAATTCCTACCCATTGTGGATCGTCCTGGCTTGCAGAGGAGTCATTCTGGACACAGAGTGACGTAATCATTGTTGAAGACTGGCGGCAAAACCCTTGATAAGGAGAAACAGATGAAAGCAGTTCGGTTAGTAGAAACAGGCCACCCCCTAGAGATGCACGAAATCCCCATTCCTGATGTAGGAGTTCAAGATGTCTTGGTGAAGGTCAAAGCAGCCGGGATCTGTCATTCCGATGCGCATTACCGGGCAGGGGTATCCCCGGTGCGCCCCTTGCCGATGACCTTAGGGCATGAAGTTGCTGGGGTGGTCGAAGCCGTTGGAGAGGCAGTACAGGGTGTCGAACCCGGCGATCGGGTTTGCTTGCACTATATGGTCACGTGTGGGCATTGTGAATATTGTAATCGGGGGACCGAGCAGTTTTGTACCTCCGGAGCGATGATTGGCAAGTATCGCCCTGGGGGCTATGCTGAATACATCTGTTTGCCTGCCAGAAGTGTATTCAAACTCCCCGAGGAAATTCCGTTCGAGCAAGGTGCGATCATGATGTGTTCCTCATCAACTTCATACCACGCGCTCAAGAAGACACGCCTAATGCCTGGTGAAACCGTTGCAGTCTTTGGAGTGGGGGGCTTAGGGATGTCGGCTGTGCAATTGGCATATGCCATGGGTGCGATGGAAGTCTACGCGGTGGATATCAAGGCAGATAAGTTGGCACTCGCTGAAACATACGGCGCGCATCCTATCAATGGTAAACAGATCGATCCAGTGGATGAGATCAAGCGCCTGACCAAAGGCCGAGGCGTCGATGTCACGTTGGAGCTGATCGGCCTGCCGGTGACCATGCGCCAGGCTATCGACGCGCTGGCTGTTTTCGGGCGCGTAGGTCTGGTGGGGTTGAATGAGAAGAAGATCGAAATTGATCCCTACGTGGAATTATTGTGCCGGGAGGCAGAGATCATCGGCGTATCGGATCATTTGGCCAGCGAAATGCCCACGCTGATCGAATATGTGCGCAGTGGAAAAGTTGATCTCTCGAAGGTGATCGCTCAAACCATTCCCCTGGATGCTGAGATCATCAACGCTACCTTTGACGAGCTGGATACCTATTCTCATTCTGGCCGAGTGGTGATCACTCCCTGAGCGCGGCGATGGGAGCGAATATCGCTCCCGACAATCTGACCAGATCATCGGTGGCTAGCTCTAAACCTGCCATGGGATCCCCACTGCTGATATTGACTTTCTTGCATTTGGCAATGTGCTCATCGAAAATGACTGGGATTTCATCGGGCAAGCACAGGGGCGCCACGGACCCCTGTGTATAGCGCGTCTGCTGGAGGATCTCCTCGGCAGATGCAAAGCTCAATCGTTTCCACTCACCTGGGAGGTAGCCGCGCACAGCCTGTGGATCGAGACGAGAATCCCCAGTCACACAAGCCATCACAAAGCGGTGCTTCTTCCTCTCTCGCAGCAATATGGATTTGACCATCTCTTCTTTGACAACCCCACGCTGAGCAGCCGCTGCTTCGACGGTGAACACCGGTTCCGTATGTGGCAAGAGCGTGTACGGGACGTCATTTGCCTCTAAGAATTCAGTAATCCTGGATTTGAACATTTTCGTAGTATAGCGTTCGATGGCAGGTGTGTCAATTTTCTAGAGTGAGACCTGAATATGAAAAAAGTGCATACAGTATTGGGGCCTGTTGCTTCTGATCAGCTAGGGATGATCTTGCCGCATGAGCATTTGTTTACGGATTTGCGCGGACCAGCAGTTCCTGACTATGCTCAGGCTGACCCGGAAGATGTTGTTGCTGTCGTAGAACCTTATTTGCGGGCTGCGTATGCTGCCGGGGTGACTGCCCTGGTGGAGTGTTCGACAGTTGGAGTAGGCAGAAACATGGCTGTATTGCAGCGCCTGGCGGAGAGTACGCCGATTCACATTGTTGCTCCCACCGGGTTGTATAAAGACACTTTTACACCTGATTCGCTGCGACATGTCAGTGTCGATTTCCTGGCGGACTTGTGGACTGGTGAACTACTCGAGGGTATCGAGGGTACCGCAGTTCGAGCTGGGTTTATCAAACTAGCCTTGAGTGATGATGGTCCCACGGACTTGGAAGTTCGGAATCTCAGAGCCGCAGCCAGGGCAAGTGCAGCATCGGGAGCGGTAATTGCCAGTCATACTGTTGGGGGAGATGTGGCAATGGTGGAACTCGAAATCCTCGAAATAGAAGGATTTGATCTTAGACGGTTCATTTGGGTGCACGCCCAAGCCGAGGAGGAATTATCCTTCCAAATTGAAGCGGCGCAGCGTGGAGTATTTTTGGAAATTGATTCTATTGGAGGTACCTGGCAGACCGAGGCGCAACTAATAGAGAACATACTTGGCATAATCGAAGCAGGCTACATTGATAACTTGTTACTTTCTCATGATGCTGGTTGGTACAACCCAGCCCGGCAGGATGGAATGCCAGACGAGGGGTTTAGGAACTATACGGAGCTATTAACTGATTTCCTCCCGGCTTTACAGCAACGTGGAGTAACCGAAGAGCAAATAAATCAGATCACCGTTGAAAATCCGAGATGGGCTTATGCCTTCTAAGCAAAAATTATATTGTGCAACGTTGACAAATAAAAGTGCCTGAGATATATTAGTGATATATTAGAAAAATATGTAAACAAAATTGGGGCAGGCGCAATTATTTTTATAGTGATTTTATGAAGAAATCTTGGCACGCATATTTATTTGTGCTATGATCTATTTGCTAGGTCAGTCAAATTTCTGTTCGTTTCTTAGTACTTTATCCGTATTTCAAAACCAAATTTTCAACAACATATTTGCTCAAAAGCTAGGACAACATCTAATTTTTCGCCTATTGTTATAGCGTTTCATTGCTTATCGGAATCAGGTAACAATAGATTTTCGTTGACATGTTGGAAAGCCAATTCTCATAACGGCTCTAAAAAATCAACATAGTTGTCGATTTTCCCGAGGAGGTGCTAATGCAAGTTAATTTTGTCTGGATGATATTCGTATTTAAACTAACGATTAGGAGGAAGAACTAGTGAAGAAATCTAAAGTCACAAAATATGATATGGAGAAGATCCATCCCGCGATCCCCGAAGCTCATGATCAGTTGCAGCAGGGTCGCATCTCTCGCCGAGAGTTCCTTCGTTTCTCAACGCTTCTGGGAATGTCTGCCAGCATGGCCGGCCTTGCAGCTTCGGTCGGTTCGCCCGTCATTGCCGCGCCTGCGAAATCCTCTCACGAAATTAAGCGCGGTGGTACCTTGCGCGTTGCTACCCAGGTTCCCGCGGTGGATCATCCGGCACGCTTCTCATGGGTTTATGATGCCAACCAGTTCCGTCATGTCTTTGAGTACTTGACGGAAACCGATGGCGACAATATAACCCATCCTCTCTTGCTTGAAAGCTGGGAAGCAAGCGATGATTTGATGACCTGGACGCTTAACTTGCGCCAAGGTATCAAGTGGACCAATGGTGATGAATTCGTGGCTGAGCATGTCAAATTCAATTTCGGTGAGTGGCTGAACCCTGACACTGGTTCATCCATCTTGGGTCTTTGGGAAGGCTTCCTGACCATAGACGATGTCGAAGTTGTTGACGACTACACTGTCAAACTTAATCTTTCTGGACCGCTGCTGGCTGTACCCGAGCAGCTTTTCCACTATCCAGCTCAGATCATGCACCCCAGTTTTGATGGAGATATCACCTCGGGCAAGAATCCGAGCACCGGTCCATACGTGCTAGATGAGTACGTAGCTGCTGAGCGCGTGCGCGTGGTTAGCCGCGTTGCCAATGGCGATTCTGGCTACTGGCAAAATGGTGAAGATGGGGATCCGCTGCCTTACCTGGATGCTATCGAGTGGGTCGACCTTGGCAACGACCAGACTGCTCATGTTGCTGCCATGCTCGGTGGACAAGTTGATTCGCTCTACGATCCTCAAGTAGACTCCTTCCTGGCATTGCGCAATGCTGACAATGTCACTGTCACTCCGATTGGTACGTCGCGCGCCCGTGTGCTTCGCTTCCGCGTGGACCAGGATCCCTGGACAGATAACAATGCCCGCCTGGCTGTCAAGATGTGCCAGGATCGCCATAAGATCTTGGACCAGGCTTACTTTGGGGAGGGGCCGCTTGGTCATGACTTCCATGTCTGCCCAGTGCATCCTGAGTACGCCCCCATGGATGTGCCCGAATATGATCCCGAAGGCGCTAAAGCGCTGTTAGCAGAATCTGGCAAGGAAGGCTTGGCCTTCGATATTGCCGTCGGCACAGGTTGGCCCGATGTGGTTGCTTATGCTGAAACCCTTCAGGAAGACGCCAAGGCCGCTGGAATCGAGATCACCTTGAATACCATGCCGAACTCGGCATATTGGGATCTGTGGACAGAGGCAGCCGTAGCCATTACGCCCTGGACCCACCGTCCGCTGGCCGTCATGGTGCTGCCGCTAGCTTACATTGGCGACGCTGATGGCAACCCGGTACCTTGGAACGAATCCCGCTGGGTCGACGAAGAATTCTCCACTCTGCTTCTCCAGGCTCAGGGCACGTTGGATGTGGAGGCCCGTAGGGCGATCATGGCTGACATCCAAACGATCCAGATGGAACGTGGTTCGATTGCGATCTCCTACTGGCTCAACAGCTGGGCGATCTACAATCCGGGCTTCGTTGGCATAAAAGCTCACCCCACTACATACAATCTGTGGCGTGAGGTTTATTATGACGCGGATCTAGACCCGAATGTCTAAACCATGCAGCGCTACGCGTAGGATCAGATTCTAGAGCGCAGAAAACATTTTTCCCTTTGTCAACTCTGAGTTTGGAAGCTGGAGATTAAAAGGGTTAGAGAAGGTCTAGAAAACCTAAGGGGCAGGACTCACCTAACTGATGATGCTTTATGGTTAAAGAGGAGTGAGTTCTGCCCCTAAATATTTTGGGAGGCCCCTGCAGTTGGTAGTTATTCCAGAATGGAGGAGATATGGCTAAATTCCTTATCCGTCGCATAATCTTTCTTATCATAACTTTATTCGTTGTATCTGTTGCAGTGTTTGCCATATCTGAATTGGCGCCGGGAAATATCGCCATCAATACACT
>CAYWIC010000092.1:0-20426 GCA_964458115.1 uncultured Anaerolineales bacterium
ACTTTTGCTGTTTTGAGGAGGGTCTAGCACCCTTTTTGCAGTAGAGTCACAGGTGCTTTTACGAGAATTCCGACAAACCAATCCCGACAGTGGTGTTCTTGACTTGAAGGCATACTTCCGAGCTGCAAAATACTTCGAAGAGACAATAAAAATGCTTCCCGAAAAACCGGAACCAATTTTATTGAACCAGATTTTCGGCCATGTCGCCTCGCTGGGCTGTATTCATCCTGTTAATGTTCTAATTTCTTCGCCTTAAATGGCGAGGGTATTGCCTGTAGCTACCCAAATTACCACTACCTTGCAAATAATCGAAAAATTGACATAAATGGGTGAACAAGAGCTAACGTCATATTTTTCGCAAAAGGCCTTGTTTTGGGATAAAGAAAACAAGCAATATAAGACGAGAATGTATATGATATTACAGTAGAAATTGCTGCACCAATTCCCCCAAGTGTTGGCACCATAATCAAATTCAAACAAACATTTAATATTGCTCCTAACCCATGCCTTATCGGCGAAAATTCAAGATAGCCTTCCGCGATAAGCCACTTGCTCAAAATTTCCCCCATGAAAATAAATACACTGGCCCAAACGTGAATCGCCAGCATACTACTAGCTTTTTGATACGATTCTCCGTATAGGATATTTATAATACTGCTTGAAAAAATCGTACCAGAAATGGCGACACTAATACCCAACCACACGACTATTTTCAGCAATTCGAGCAAACGGAGTTGATAGCGATTTGTTTCAGTGGCTTTAATTTTTAGCATGGCCGGGAACACTGACAGTGCAATAAAAGAAGGGATGAAATATCCAGCCTCAGAGACTCGAACAGCAGCCGAGTAAAGACCAAGCTCACCTAGTCCGCTTATTTCTCCGATCATAATTTGATCAATTTTCAGATTTATCATTGCCCCTATCCCAGATAAGATCAGCCACCATGATTGGCTTACCAAGCTCTTCGCTTGAGCGAAACTAAACGTCCATTTTGTAATTCCAGGTGTAGTTTTCTGATAAGCAATCACTAATCCTACAGAGCTAACTACAATCTCTGCCACTGCCACAAAAACGAATGTTATCAATCTTTGCTTTGTAATAATCAGCAAGATATAAACAATGAAGGAAAACAATAATGCCAACCCTTTCGAATAAACCACATATTTCGATAGAGTTTGCGATTGAAACCACAAATCAATTGTGCTAAACGAATGAAATAGCAGCGCTGCCGCAGCAATTATTATATATTGATTATTTTCCAGAGAATCCTGCTTGACCAGGAGGAGTGACAGCACAATTATTGCTACCCCGACTACTCCCCCTGCCATTTTCAGTATAAAAGTTGTTCCTAATATCTCATCTTTATTCTTAGTTTGTTGAACCACTTCTCGAACAACAATACCTTGCAATCCCAATGATGTAAACATATTGAAGAGGGCGACATAGGCCAGAGCATAGTTAAAAGTACCAAACTCAACTGTACCTAAATACTGCCCTATCTTCCCACTCAATACCACCCCTAATATTATTTGCAGGACCTTGAAAATCGTCAACCAGCCGATATTATTGAGAATGGGGAGCACATCACTTCCCACTTTATTCTTGAACAGCTCCACATATTTACCAAATATCATGATCCGAAATCTTAGTTTTCTCCTATCAGGCCCAATTCTAATAAGTGCTCATAAATGATATTTGCAGCCAACTGGTGGCCATTTGGGTTCCAATGCCCATCAGAGTGGAAATATAACATTTCGCCGTGTTCAGCCGATTCTTGAAATCTCGGCAGCAGGTTGAGATAATCAATACTGAGCTCCTCACAAATCATGGAAATTCTTTTCTCGATATCATCGAGTTGTGATACATCAAAGCCTGGCAAGACCGACCTGATATGAGGCCAATAAACATGTTCACGACTTGGAATGAAGAAAACAATTAGTGTTGCATCATTGCTTTGAGCTAACTCTTGCACCTGGCGCAAAGCCTGTTCAGTGATCTCCCATCCATGTTGCACGTCCGGGGATTGCGGGTCAGTGAGATCCCAGGAAATTGTACTAACTCGCATCTGGAAAGTACCGTCATCAAATAAGATACTCCCCGAACCCGGAAGCAAGAATAATTCTGGATTAAATATTGCAGCCAATAATTGCGTGGTTCTTAGATTGAAGGGGAAAGCCAGATCAGAGCTGCGCTGTCCGTAATTCTTGATCCATGAAAAATAATCTGTCTCCTCAGAAGACAGAAATTCGTGCGCACCGGCACTTTCAGTCAAATCATTGAGAAAAAATCCCCACACCCAAATGCGCGTATTCAGGGGGATCGCATAGCGCTCAATCGTACGAGGATAAACGCAGGAACTCCATCCTGCCCAGCCTAAATTTGCGACCCTTGTGCTGCTGATGCCTTCCAATCTGGCTGGCCAACTTTCGTGCTCCTCAACACCAAACCCAAAAGCAAAAGAATCGCCAATTGCAGCGATATCGAATTCTCCTTCGAAGGGCTCATCGCGAAGACCATCTGAGTTAGTTCGCACTGTGTAATTAAAATCGGGATGTCCATAGATACGCATATCTAAGTTTGGTTTCAACTTCATGAGAAACTCTTCATCCGTTAGCCATTGCTGTTCAAGAATTTTTTGAAGCAATAATCGGTTAGGGACTGGAAAGATATGCAGCCCGATTTCACAAACTCCGAGAGTGAGGCCAATTCCAAAAAGAATAAGTAATGTTCGGCTCAGGATTCTTTTTGCCTGAATAGGAAAGTTTGACATCAATTTCCACCTGTGATTTCAAATACCTAAATTGAAAGCATCATCAAAACCCTATGCCAAGAGAACAAGGTTGCGCTCGGTGAGGAGGCGATATGGGGAGAAAATTCGTCCATCCTTATGGTTCTTTATCTCGAGATACTCCTAAAAATCCCGATTCCAACAAATATTTGGACACGATTTCAGCAGCTAGCCGATGGCCGGTAGCGTTCCAATGCCCATCACCAGGCCAAAAAAGTAGCTCACCATCCAGAAGAAAAGAATCTTGGAAACCCGGTAGCAAATCAACATAATCCAACCTGTTATCCCGAGAGATTTCTGCCAACCGCTGATTAACTGAGCCCAATTGCTCGCCCAGAGAATCATCGCGGGGTGATAGGGCATCACGATCAGCAATTCCTACCAAGAGGAACTGCGCACCGTGCACTGCTGTTTCGTGTTCGATCTTACCCATTAATGCCGAAGTCAACGACCAGGCATACTCCATTTCAGCAGTAGCCTCCGCTAAAAATATGGCTTCGATAGGATCTCCGATCTTTCCACCTGTTTGCACTGCTACCTGCAGCACGCTTCCGACAATTTTCAAAAGTCGAAAGAACTCGAAATGATCCCACAACCAACCGCTTAGCTCACCCAATGGACCGAGCGGTTGAAGTGGCTTGGGTTCTACTGGTATCAACTTGCCATCCTCGAGAGTAAAGTAAGGATCTTCAACATTATCGTGAACATCATTATAGAAGAACAGCAATATCACCAAATCGGACTGATACTTGATGCCCTCGTACTGGTAGAAAAGCAATTCATTATCGGTGCCAAATTTCGAGACACCGGCATTTAACACTTCAACCGTTTTGAGAGATTGCTGATTGAGAACTTGCTCCAACTGCACCCCGAATGTCTGTTCCAAAGGTACCTGTAAACCCTCTGTGAATGAATCACCTAACAGCAGAATCCGAAATACTCCCTCCGGCTTCTCATAATCTCGCTCAACATCGCGCAAACCCAGGCTATTTATCGTCACAGGAACTTGCAACTCAGGTGTGCGATGCCAACCGCTACGGCCTGGGATGTGAAACCATCCAAAATGCACGTTTGGTTCAAAAAACCGGTCTGGAAGCGGCATTTGGAAAATTCGTAACATCCCCTCGCCAAGCAAGAGTGCAATGATTATGAAGGTAATAATAGTACTGATACGTCGAAACCAACCAGCTAGCAATTTTTTCCCTCTCGATTTTTCCAACTCTATTCTTTCCCGTAAACGACCGAAATCTCATCCTCATATAGCAACTGCCAGCCCTGATCCTCCAGTTGGGTAACTACCGGGCGGAGCGGCTCCAACAGGATCACGCCTATGTCCCATTCTTCCAGCACATCCTGCCAGCTATCATCTGCCTGCACCACCTGGATCCACTGGCCAATTAGCTCATCGCCATACAAGTCCGTACGCCCATCTACGAACACCGGATATTCAGGCAGCGCCCAGAGCAAATACGCGCCCCAATTGTAGGAGTTGAAAAGATTCCCAGGTGGCTGCGCAGCCTGCAAGAAGCTGACCGCATCCACAGGTAAGGTCTCAGCAAAGTGCTCAGCATGGGATTCCTCAGTGATGACCAGGCTGGATTTAAGGGCAACAGCAATGATAAAAATCCCCAAGAGGATCCAATTCAACGTGGATTGCCACTGAGATGTTCGGGCGGGAGTTTGTGGTGATCGTCGATCCCCCAGGCGGGTGCCCGTCTCCTGGAGAAAGGGAGTTGCGTGCCTGGTCAACACCATGGGAGCCACTACGGCAAATAAGGCAATATTACGCCCTGCTATGAGGCTTAGATACGTGAATCCCGAAAGCAACAGGAAATCAGCCAGGGAAATACGTTTCTTCGAAACCCCCAGGGCACTGATCGTCAGGAGCAATAGCACTAAAAACGGCAGCACTTGCCTGTTATGGAAATTGGGGGGTTGCCATTCCTGAATGAATTGTTGCAATACCTCGATTCCGACCGTCTTGAAGGGATACAACATCATCATTGGGCCCGAGGGGTTGAAGCAGACCGCAAGTAGCATGAGAAGCCCAATGATAAACAGCGAGATTACTCGCCGGAAGCCCGCTTCCGACCGCGACCCATCGTTGGCCGCCTGTTGTCGGATGTCGAGTCTGGCCCAAAACCACATCCATATCTCACCGACAAAATATATTCCCCACAGAATAAACCCCACTGCAAATCCACCATGGCTGTTAGCCCATACCACCATAAGCAGCGGCAATAACCATAATTTGGTTGTCGATATATCACGGATTAGATTACTGCGACCAGCAATCGCTTTACGAATTTCTTTTTGAGCAGAGGTTTCCTCCACGTTCTCTTGGCTATGCGCAGATTGCTGCTTACCTACATCTTCGAGAATCCACAGGAACACGGCCGTCAACAAAAAGGTCATCAAATAGGGCCTGGCAGCCCAGTAGACCCCCGAAGTAGCAGTGGCCAGGATGATCACGAATGCCCGCAGAAACTCCCCGCCTGAGAGAGTCTTCCAAACAAACCAGAAGGTTAATGTGACCATTGCAGCAGTCCACAAATTCAACCCCCCAGGACCGAGAGCTTGGTAAATTGCATGCATGGGTACTTCCACAAGCCAGCCCGGGTAATACCACGGCTCGCCAAAACGTGTATACGAAAAGGGATCCTGCAGTGGTACAGCGCGATTCTCGACAATCCACTGGCCTGCACGCAGATGCCACCAGGTATCGGTATCCACTGAGATGCGAGCTGCCATGGCAAATACCCCAAGAAAAGTCAACCACATAACCAAACGCTTCATTGTCATGGCAGGAATCCTTTGTTATCATCATTTCTTAAGAGCCACCACTCAAAGAGCGGCAGGCCCAAAGCAAAACATCGGGTCCAGCCTACGTTGCCTGGCACGGCGCCCAAAGAATGGAATCGTTTGAAGGCGGGAAGCAGGCTAAACTGCATACACAAGACCGGGCTGCGCCCGTGGGTACTCGGCGCAAAAAACCAAGGTTGGCGGTGGGCAGCATTGTTGGGATCTGAAAGCGCTCGGAAAGTGAAGTCCACTTTGGGCTTTAGCAATATTGAAGAGGAAATAAACAGATGAAGAAATCATTACTTAATCGTTTCGGAAGAAATTTTAACATCCCTTTGAACAGGATCCTCCTCGCAATAGTACGCAGAGCTCAAAGTGTAAAATACCGTATGCCAACATGGACAGAAAGGATGGAATTGGCAAAAAGACTTGGTTTCTCGCCTCGATTTATTTTTGATGGTGGAGCATTTAAGGGGTTATGGACACAAGAAGTGGCACGGATATTCCCAGGTACAGAGATAGTTCTTGTCGAACCGAATTCATACGTACTAGAGAGCATCAAAAAAAACATCTCTCATATTCAACCAACTCCCACAATCATAAATGCCGCTTTAGGTGAATCGAAGGGAAAAGCGAAGCTTAACATATGGAGAGACGTGGAGTCAGACACTGGCGCGTCTCTGCTTAATCATGTTTCAAGCAATGCAGCTAACGGAATTGAGGTTGATGTCGAAACAATTGACAACATATCAGAGAAGATGGCTATAGTCCCGGACTTAGTTAAACTTGATCTGCAAGGAAGCGAGCTTGCAGCACTGAAAGGTGCGACTAAGGTATTGCAGCACGCAGAGTTTGTATTGGTTGAATTTGGTTGTTTGGAGGCATATATCGGAAGAACCACACCTCACGATCTTATGGAAATAATGTATTCCAACAATTACTGTTTGTATGACATTGTCGATTGTCACTATAGGCCATATGACAATGCATTGACCGGTGGTGATTTTTTCTTTGTAAAGAACGATAGCATTCTTAGGCAGTACAAGGGGTGGGAATAAGTCGAGCCAATTCCATCAACTTCATCATTGTGCTTGAAGAACCAGTAAAATAGCCCACGAAGTAAGAGCAATAATCGTTCCCTCCATCGGATATCGTATTATCAGCAGACTCAAAGCTGCCACCCACGATTGAACTCGCACATAGGGTGAGAGGAGAACTGTCGCAACTGCAGCCAAGTCCTCTCGTTCTGAGCGTACCGCAGCAACTAATATTCCAAGCCCCGCTGGGATAAACCAAGGATAGCCATTTGTCAATTGACCATCTATCCGTGCACTCGACATAAATGCTATGCGAATCCATTCAGGATACCTATAAATCATTACAATTGCTATGATGAGAAGTGGCGCTACTAATTGTACAACCGCTTTTACTTTCCCTTGCTCCCACGCTTGCTTTATCCAAATCACACTTACCAAGAACGCCACCTGTGGTTTCGTGGATAACAGTATTAATCCCAATGGTCCTCCAATTGCCAACCCCCACAAATTCAATCCATCAATATTTCCCCATAATATCAACGATATAAACGGAAAGGATATTGCCATTGGCAATACCAACCTCGGCTGACGAAACTTATAAAAAAGTGCCAATAAGCCTGTTATGTTAATTAGTCCCAAAACAACAAAACCCCAAGACGCTTCTAGCAATCCTAATGGTGCAAGTAGCAAAAAGGTCCAGGGGGGATTTGCTACCACCATCCCTGTATTTTGATACGGGCTTTCCCCCATCAAAAAATCTCGTATTGCGGGATAAAAGGCTAAGTACCAATCAAAGCCTATGACTTGAATCAAATTCATGTTTGTCTATCCCTATGCCAATCTACCATCCAATCAGGAGTATCCTCTATTCTCTCAAAGAGAGAAATTTCTCTTGAATGATTCCGCCCATTACTTTAACAAAAACACATTCAACACCAACATCAGCGGTAAATAGCGCAATACTTTGGAATACCGAAAATAGCTTACGAAGAAGAGCAGCGCTAGTGCTAGCCCACAAGCAAAGCGAAGCAAGCCACCTGGCTCACGAAAGGTCGAGAACGGCAAGAACAAGATCACGATGGCATTCAAGCCAAAACCAAGGCCGATCAAGTCGATTTGACGATGCCACACATTCCTGACAGCCACCCATACTCCCCAAAGTGCGGGCGTCAGCACAAAGGGACCAAACACCACCAGGCTGGCGAGCAAGTAGGAAAGGCTATATGCACCTATGCGCCAGAGACCCATTAGAGGGACCCACTCGAAGGGAGTCGCCATATCCCCACCTGAACCGAGGCCCAAGGTCCCAAAGGTACCCCAAAGCCATAACTGGAATAACCCATATGGGAGCAGGGTCGCCAGCCCTAAACCAAACGCGCTCCGCCATTGGCGACGCCAGAGATATACCAATCCCTGCGCAGCCACAAACAGCAGCGTGACTTCTTTGGCAAACAAGGCCAGGCCGTAGAGTAACCAGGAAAGGCCTTGTCTTTTCTTCGAAACTGCGTAAATTGCTCCAACAACGAGGCCGTAGGCCAGAGGTTCGGGTAAATCAAGGCGTACTGCCAAAACGAATCCAGCCCACAGGCCATATACCAGCGCGTAGCCAGGGATGACGCCCCATTCTTTCAATAAGGACGCCACCCCCCAGGTCCCCAGAGAATGAGCGACGATGCCAATCAATGGAAGGACCCACGCCAACACCTCGAGATTTCCAAAGGAGAGCACTCGGGCCAGCAAAGGCATCAAGATGCGCTGGTAACGGTAGGCTGGTACATCAAGATGCGTGGATACTTCAGCTGGTTCCCAATCGCGGGCGATGTAGTATACAAACTGGCCATCGTATCCCGCTGTGCCCTCTGGATCGTTCTGGCTGTAGCGAGTACCCAGTCGGGCCAGGGCGAGGGGATCTCCATTTGCGTTTGCAATCACCCCGGCGACAACCAGGCTTAACAATAAAAATGTTACTAGCGCCGGCGTCCAGGGATTACCCTTCAGCTTCATCGTCTATCTTACCCCAACCCGAACAATCGATACCTTTCAGATCACCATCAAAACCCATCTCTTCTGGCCTAACATCTCTGGAAAGATCAAAGAAGATCAGATAATCACCAATTTCATGTTCAGAAAATGTCACTCCTAGGTTGCCAAAATGGTCCCGCAGACAATTATTTAAAGCAAGGTGATTGGTTGTGATATATCCGATGCGATCGCTGCTCTCAACGATTTGGCGATACGGTTCGTAGCGATCATCACGGAAGGTGTAGCGGAAATCTTCATGATATGGCAATCTCGGCAGAAAGATCAGTTCTTCGCTCGACTGAAATGCCAGCGGATATGCCACCCAATAATTGGTATAGCCTACCCTGATATCGCGCTCGTCGAGGAAAGACATCAACTCTCCTATGAAGCTGTGATCGACCTGGGCAACCTGATCGAATTGCGTGGTAATCCCTGGCGGGAACTCGGCCGCACTCTGGAGTGTCCCCCACAGATTGAAAACCAGGATCAATGCCACCCACCCCCAAATCCAACGCCCGAACTCTCTTGCCCAAGTAAAGGTCATCTCTGCCGCAAATAGGGCTAGCGGTATTGCCAAAGGCAAAAAATAACGACCCGAGGGGTCAGCCCCAAAGGGAGTAAAGATGAATCCCAGTGATAGAACCCCCATTACCGCGACCATCAAACCAGCCCCTCTGCGATGCGGGCGCCCTGCTCTCAGGCGGGCAAAGGCGTGAACGACCACTCCGGTCCAGAATGTTAGCGCAATGGGAAGTAGCGGCATGGCGAGCCAACGGATCTCCCAGGAAGGTCGCAGCCCAAAGATCACTGTGCCTCCGAAGAGGATAAAGGTCCAAAAATGGTTCCATGTAGATAGCAGCCAATTGGTTTGTTCCACCCCTGCAATTGCGCCGCCGCTCAGTTCCCAGAGCAGATTTCCGAAGCCATGTTGAAGGGCATAAATCCACCAGGGCGCAGAACCAACCACAAAGCCCACCAAGATCAAGAAGATCGGCCGCCAAGTGTGGGATGAGCGCAGCGTATCTCTAAGCTTTTTTCCAACCCCCAATTGGATTGAAAGTGCGATCCCCATTGGAATGGTATACACCAGGGTGAGACCAAAAGCCCAAATTCCCAGGCCCACCAATGCCCCCCAAAGAGTCCAGTACCAGCCCGAAATTAATCGATCCTCGCGCAGCCCGGTGAGCAAGTATGAGCCTAGTAGTAGAATAAGATTTCCCAATAACAAAGCCTCACCATACCCCCCCAGCGAAACTGTGGTATACAGGGTCACGACGACAGGTGGAATTGCCAGAAACCAGGCTGCCAATATCCCAATTTTTCTGGAACCAAGGAACTCTTCTCCGAGTTTGACCGTGGTCAAGAGCACACCCAGATAGAGCAGCCCCTGCACCAGGCGGATCACCCAAACTGCCTCCCCCAAGAGGGCAAATCCGCCGGCAACCAGCCAGGCATCCAGACTGCCCATATATGCCTGGCCATAGAAAAAGATTGGGAGCTCACCATCAAGGATGTGTCGCGCCATCAAGGCCACTACAGCTTCGTCGCTGTTGAAAGGTACTGCATCGATGAACAACAAGTAGGCTTTCAACACCACCGAGATAATGACCGCGCTAATGATGAAAATAGAATGATGATGTTTTCGACTTGCCTGTTGGTATCTTTCGAGCATATAATTTGATCATTGGGCTACAGCCCAGACGAAAACCCGATGTGAGTTGACAAATTGTAGAACTGCTGCATTGTACACTATTTTCCATGAGCGCATTACATGATCACGATTCCCGTCGAATCGAAAACCCCGCCCTCCTTATCGGGCTAGTCTTTTCTATTCTCCTTGGAGCCTTTGTTCGCTTCGTACATGTGCTTCCCTTGGATTACCCTCTCAATGACGGGGGATTCTTCTTCCAATTGATCCAGGACCTTCAAAGCTCCAGTGCACTGCTCCCTTCCTTCACAAGCTATAACCAGAGTGAGATCCCTTACGCCTACCCGCCACTGGCTTTCTACTTAACAAACCTTTTGTATCAAAATCTGGGGGTTTCATTAATCGATCTCATCCGAATTCTGCCCCCCCTGCTGAGCTGTCTCACAATCCCGGCGTTTTACTGGCTGTCTCGCAAGATGCTCTCTACACCGATCCAGGTAATTGCGGGGACAATTGCCTTTAGCATGTTGCCGACGGCTTTCGACTGGCTGATCGTCGGTGCCGGGCTAACCCGCTCCCTGGGCATTATCTTCGCCATTCTAACGCTGGTCCAGCTTCAATCTCTGAATACTTCAGGGAGAAAACGGCACATTGTTTTGGCAACCATTTTTGCTAGCCTGACCATCTTGAGTCACCCGGGCACCGCCTGGTTTGCCTTTTATAGCGGCGGAGTCCTGTTTCTATATAACCTTAGGTGGGGTTCACTATTTAAGAGTAATTCCAATTTGAAGGTCCCCTGGAAACGCGTGCGCCATTCCCTCGCCAATTCAAGCTTCGTTGTCACCGGAACAGCCATCTTGACTTCGCCGTGGTGGGGCACTTTAGTTCAGCGTCATGGGCTAGAAACACTGCTTTACCCCTACCAGACCGAATCCTTTTCGATCACAGCCCTGGTGGCGCCCTTCTCGCTTCTTTTCACCAACGAACCCCTGGTGGATATTCTTGTAGTGATCGGCTTCTTGGGGTTTTTGGTTAGTCTGAGAGAGCGGAAATTTACCCTACCCCTCTGGTTGGTAGCCATATTTTTCTTCGAGCCCAGGCTGAGCGCGGTCTATGCTGCGCTCCCCATGGCGCTCTTTGTCGGCATCGGGATCGATAAAGCCATTCTTCCCCTGGTGGAATCATCGGGAACAAAAACACGACTCCAAGGAATGCTGCCCAAGCTCAGCCTGGGATTTCTCATGCTGTACGTCTTAATTTCAGCCTATCTGGCACCACAATATCAGAGTCTATCTCCCGCTCAGGTCAACTCAATGGAATGGGTCGACGAGCACACGTCACATGATTCTCAGTTCATCCTCTTCACAGGCCACGAAAGCTACGGCGACGATTACACCAGCGAATGGTTCCCAGCACTTAGCCACCGACACAACCTTACCACCCCCCAAGGGCACGAATGGCTCCCGGATAAAGAATTTTCCCGTCGAGTCAGCCTGCATGCCGAGCTCCAAACCTTTGCCAGCACCGACATCGATGACCTTGAAACCTGGGCAAAGCATCATCAACTGACATTCTCACACATCTTCGTTGCCAAGAAAGCTCTGCGCGAACAAGGGGTCCAATTTAGCCTTTTACGAGAATCAATCGAGAAATCTTTTTCTTACAAGATGGTTTTCGAAAATGAAGACACTTTGATTTTCAAAATGATGCCCTAAAATGGTACTATCAAAAATTCGTCATACGTGGTTATCCGAGATATCCGTGTCCACAAACGTGAAATCGCAACCTCGATTATTTATCATTCCTATCATCATAATCTTGCTGGCAATTGCCGCCCGGTTGATCCCCGGTCCGCGCACCATCGACGATTCGTTCATCACCTACCGTTACGCCCGCAACATCCTCGCAGGGGAAGGCTTTGTCTATAATCCCGGCGAGCGTGTACTAGGCACCACGACACCGCTCTATACGCTGTCCATGGTTGTGTTAGGTGGGCTTACAGGTGGCACAAAAGCAAACTTTCCCGTGATCGCCATGCTCTTCAACGCACTGGCTGACGCACTCACTGCCCTGCTGCTGTGGAAATTAGGCGCACGCTTAGGATACAAACTCGCCGGAACTGGCGCCGCGCTGGTATGGGCTGTGACCCCTTTCAGCGTCACATTTGCCATTGGTGGCCTGGAAACCAGTCTCTATATATTGCTGCTGACCGGAACCGCTTATGCTTATGTGCATGGGCATCACAAACTCACGGCGCTCCTGGCCGCCCTGAGCCTATTAACCCGCCCCGATGCTTTGCTGTTACTCATTCCACTGGGGTTGGCACGTCTACTAACGTACATCATACAGCGCACGCCGCAAGTCATCTCCCGAACTCTGATTTCACAAGTGCGCGATTTGTTCCCCGAATTGCTTGTATTCGTCATCCCAACTGTCGCCTGGTTCACCTTCGCCGCGCTCTACTTTGGCAGCCCCATTCCTCACTCCATCTTAGCCAAATCCCTGGCCTACCGACTGCCTCAAAATGCCGCTCTGGTCCGCCTACTGCAGCACTATGCCACGCCATTTCTCGGCCATCTGACATTTGGCGTCGCCTGGATCGGCGTCGGCCTGGTTTTCTTTCCCTTCTTTTTCGCTATCGGCTTGCGAGCAGCCGTCAAAGTCAATCGCCGGCTCTGGCCTTGGGTCGCCTATCCATGGTTGTACTTCGGTGCATTTGCGGCTGCCAATCCGTTGATCTTCCGCTGGTATATGACACCACCATTGCCTGCATTCATCTTTTTCATTTTTATAGGGATGGAGAGCATTTTGAGGAATAGCTCCAAAAAAGGGGCTGATCACGCGGAAACCCCAGCATGGCGCGCCCGAGGTGAGCAGATACTGCTCTCAATCGTGATCTTGTTCCCTTTGGCACTGACCCTTAGAGGTTGGACCCTGACCCCCGATCATGGTCCCACGCGACCAGCTCCAACGATGGCCTGGTTCAAACTCGAAAACATCTACCGTCAAGCGGCCGATATTTTGACCCAAGAGATTGGCGAGGAACCAAATTCTCCACTGCCTGTAGTAGCCGCTGGCGATGTGGGAGTCTTGGGCTTTTTCACTCCGACCCACATCCTCGACACTGTTGGGTTGAACTCCCCCCAGACTCTGGAATATTACCCCCTGGACGAAGTCTTTTATGCCATCAACTATGCCATCCCCCCTGACTTGATCTATGACCAAAGGCCAGATTTCATCATTATTCTCGAAGCCTATGGCAGGGAAGGGCTGCTCAAAGATGCGCGCTTTATTGATCAATATTCATTGCTGCAAAAAATTTCTACGGATATCTATGGCAGCGATGGCATGTTAATTTTCGAGAGAACTATAGACAATTAACCCGAGATAACTCATTGGAACCAAGTAAGTATCGGATTGGGAAAAGAGCATAGAAAATCTCGGTCCCACATACTCGAATTTATGGTGAAATAGAAACACTATGTATTCAGATTTTATCTTCATAGCATTTTTGATTTTGGCCAACGGCTTTTTTGCCGCTGCCGAAATGGCCGTTGTATCAGCCAGGCAATCTCGCTTGCAAACAAAAGCAAACCGCGGCGATTCACGTGCATTGGCTGCCCTGCGTTTGCGAGAAAAACCAGCAGAATTCCTGGCTACAGTACAGGTCGGGATCACTCTGGTTGGAACCCTGGCTTCTGCTGTGGGCGGGGTTGAGGCCGCTCGTTGGCTGGGACCCCAAATTGCACGAATTCCAAATCTGCAGCCTTATGCTGAACAAATAGCATTAGGCCTCGTCGTGGCCATGATTTCATTTGCATCGCTTTTGTTTGGCGAGTTGGTTCCGAAACGATTGGCACTGCGAAGCCCAGAGCAATTTGCGATGTCCGTTGTACGATTCATGGAGTTTCTGGCAAGACTCTTTAAGCTACCTGTCAAAATCTTGATGAAATCCGCGGATTTTATCATGGATTTTCTTGGCGGTGAAGAATCTAGCGATGAGATCCTCAGTCCCGAAGAAATCGAAGTCCTTGTGCGTCGTAGCGCCGCTGAAGGCGTGCTTTTGCCGATCCAGGAACGCATGATCGAACGAGTATTTGACTATGCTGATCGGTCAACAAAAGATGAAATGACACCTCGCACGGAGATCATATCGATCAAAACAGAGACCTCGATAGAGGGTGCTCTTGAAATTGCAAAGCAGAACGGCTTTTCGCGCTATCCGGTAATCCATCAAGACAGCGATCACATCCAGGGTTATGTCCATATCAAAGATCTAATTTGGGCTGACCCCGATGATCATTTGACCGATCATCTCCGTCCAGTAGTTTTTATCCCCGAAAATGTGACCTTACCACAAGCATTTTCAACGCTTTCGCGCGCCGGGCAGCAGATGGCGATAATCTTGGACGAATATGGTGGAACGGAAGGATTATTAACCCTGGAAAATATCTTAGAGGTTATTGTAGGTGAGATCGAGGATGAGCATAGTCCGATCACGGAACTCTCGGAACAGGGCAGTGAGGGTGAATGGTATATTGTTGGAAATGAACCCATTTCTGACGTCGCAGAGCTACTTGAACTAGAATTTGACCATCGCAGAGCATACAACACGATAGGTGGATTCATCATAGCAGAGCTCGGCACATTTCCCAAACCAGGAGACTCTATATCCTATGGTGGGTACCACTTTGTCGTCGAAGAAATGGAACAATTCCGGGTATTGAGCGTGAGGGTGCATTCCATTCAATCAACGGCATTCGAATAGACACACCGTAAATTCAATTTTTTATAATACGCTCCCTGAGAGTACTTCGGCTACGCATTGCTCCGCTCAGAATGTTCAAAGCTCGTAGTCGAAGGGAGGATCAATAATTCAAGATTCTTCGTTTTTAGATTCGATAAACAAAATAGGCTGGATAGGGTGTTGCTCACCCTATCCAGCCTATTTTTTATTGTATTTATCACGAGTGAGAAAATGTTGAATTATTCTTCTGGATACAACTGCTGCAAGATGGCCGGGTTGAGATTTCGGAGCTTCTCAATAATCGATAATTTGGTCACCTTCCGCAAACGATCAGACATAACACGCATAACTTGGAGTGCAAAATCGGGATCTTCCCTAATCAGAGTCTTAAACCGCGTTTGATCAATCGATACCAATGTACAGTCGCTAATTGCGTATGCCGAGGCACTCCGTGGAGATTCGTCCAGTAACGCCATTTCTCCGAAGATTTCATCGGCTCCGATGGTATTGATCGTGTTGCTCTTCAACCGGATCTCGATCTCTCCTTCGACCACGATATACATCACGTCACCTGGTTCACCTTGCTCGAAGATCACCGTTCCCAACGAATATTTTTTTGCATTGGCATCATCTTTAAAATTACTGAACTTCGACATGGTTTCCTCCTCACATGAACATTAATCACGGTTCGCTTGGGATCTCCACAGCGGCATCCACACACCACTAAATTGGCTAGTTCCACGACGATTCCCATAGACCCTTAATCACAGCATGAATATTATATCAGCGCTGTGATAATAATTGCTTCAATTCTTCCAGAGATGCCAACCCACGCGCCCCGGCACGGCCAATCTTGAATACCGCGGCCGCATGCCCCCACCTGACAGCCTCCCTCACATCAGATCCTCGCAGTTTCGCAGCGATATAGCCACCATCAAAGGCATCCCCAGCTCCAAGCGTATCCACCACCCGCGCTTCAAATGCAGGCACATGAAATATATCCTGCGGCGTAGCTACCAGTGCCCCATCTTCCCCCTGCCTGGCGATCACCGTGCGCGCTCCTGCACATAACTTTTGCGCGCCTGCTTCGACACTATTCGCGTCGGCAATGATCATGATTTCTTCCGCCGCGCTCCCAAAAATAACATCCGAGAGCTCGATTGCTCGCTCAAAAATCTTGCGTGTCTCATGATCAAAACCCCAAACTTCTTTTCGTAGGTTGAGATCAAGCGAAACGGTTAGACCTGCATTGCGTGCTAATTCCATGGAATACAAAATTGTCTCACGAGCCGGTGAACTTCGCAAACAGATGCCCGAGGTGTGCAGCCAGGATGCGGATGGTATCAGAACTGGATCGAAATGAGATGGTTGAAGATGCAGGTGAGCACCTTTTTCGGGCGGCCAGATCACAACGAGACGCTCTCCATTGGGCTCGATCAATGCCATGACCATGGGTGTAAATGCATCAGGAACAGGATGTAAGGCCCGTGCGTTCACGCCCTCACGCTCAAAGTCTTCTCTCACCCAGCGACCATAACCATCATCCCCAACTGTACCAATAAAATTTACATTCACCCCAAGCCTTGCCAGGGCTACGGCCACATTCGCCGCGGAACCGCCACCATGTAACTGAGGTTCAGACCGTGACAGGTCTGGTGAAGTCGTGGTGCGGTTCGGCAATCGAATGACCATATCGACATTGGCATCTCCGATAACCACTACGTTTTGCAAAAGCATTAACGAGTAGCATCCCTTTTGGCTGCGCGCACAAAATTTCTGACTCGGTCTAGGTCTTTTTGAAATCCACCGTTAGGTAGATATTTGTTAGTATGGGTAAGCGAATCAACACCCCAGGGATTCACCTCACGGATTGCCTGTGCTACATTTTCTGGTGACAAACCCCCAGCCAGGATAACGGGGATTGAAACTTGGCGGACGATTTCTCGGCTGATATTCCAATCATGAGTTTCCCCCGAAGCACCAATGCCAGCGATATCTGGGGCTTGTGTGTCCAAGATGAGATATTCTGCCACATTCTGGTACGACAGAGCAACATCTATAGATTTTGGCCCAGCAACGGATATCGCTTGCATAATTGGAACGTTTGGCAGATTCAATCTCAGTTCACGAACAGCATCGGGCATGAGAGTATTCTCTAATCCGCACAAATGCAAGATATCTGGTTGGACAGCTTGAATCATTGCCTCGATGGCCCCCAAATCAGCCTCTACTGACAAAGCTACGCAGATCGCTGCATCGCCGACCACAGCATGGGATGCGTCGACAATCGCGCGCGCAGTTTCAAAATCCACCTCCCCGGGCAAGCCGATATCACTAGGAGTGATGCCAATGTGGTCAACACCCTGGGCGATCACTGCCAGGGCTTCGTCAACAGATTGCATAGTGTAGATTTGGATTCTCATGCGCTTGCCAATTCCCTAACCAACTAAAAATAGTAGAGACGCAGCATGCTGCGTCTCTACTATTTTTTAATCAAGATACTCGCTCAGTTTCTCTTGGATAGCCGGATTGCGCAGGCGACTGAGGGCCTGAGCTTCGATCTGACGCACGCGCTCGCGGGTCACCCCCATTTTGCGGCCAACTTCTTCCAAGGTATAGAGTTTGCCGTCCTGAAGCCCATAGCGCAATTGGAGAACGCGCACCTCGCGCGGAGGCAAGTTATCGAGCACGATCGAGAGATGTTCTTTGAGTAAATTTTGAATGGCCTTATCGTCAGGAGGCGGGGAATCATCATCGGGTATGAAATCACCCAAAACGGAGTCCGCTTCATCATCCGTAGGCATCTCGAGGGAGAGAGGCCGTCGAGCCACGCGCATCATATATTGCACTTTATCAGGCGACACTTCCAAATGCGTCGCCAACTCTTCTATACCCGGCTCGCGCCCCAATTCCTGGGTCAGTTGGTGACGGATGCGCAGCAGCTTATTGATCTGGTCGCCCATATGCACCGGCAATCTGATTGTGCGTCCCTGATCGGCAATGGCGCGCGTTACCGCCTGGCGAATCCACCACGTTGCATAGGTGCTGAATTTGTACCCGCGATGATAATCGAATTTTTTCGCTGCCCGGATCAGACCGATATTGCCTTCTTGGATCAAATCTAAAAATGGTACCCCCCGGCCCATGTACTTTTTCGCCACGCTGATCACTAAGCGTGAGTTGGCTGTGATCAGGTGCTCCCTGGCCGCCCAACCATCGCGGATGAGCTGTTGCAGAACGAAACGTTCGTCATTCTTGTTGACATCGCCTTTTGCTAGTTTGGCGCTGGCATCACGCCCGCGTTCGATGCGCTGGGCCAGAGCGACTTCTTGATCAGCTTTCAATAATGGAACTCGGCCAACTTCTTTGATATAGAGCCCGATGGTATCACTGGTATCGATATTGGCGAGAAAATTGCTGTCGATCTGAAGCTCATCTTCCTCCTCGAGCTCGACTTCTTCAGCCTCTAGATCTTTGTCCGTTGGCTCCTCGACCTTGTCATCATCTACATAGGGAATACCGGCACTCAACAAGGCTGCGAAGGCTTCTTCGATCTGGCTGACATCTTGTTCGGCTCCTGGGTAGAAGCTCAGGATCTCATCAATGGTCACATAGCCATTCTCACGCCCAATTTCTAACAGTCGGGCTATGGGCGATACATCTCTACTGTGATCACCGGGGAGACCATCGATATCTTCAATGGATGATAATAATGATTCGTCGATCATAAATGTTTTTAAATCACGAGAGTAGTGCGATCTAATAGATGAATTATTCTAAAATTGGACAACCGCCTTTCATGAATGTCACTCTGAGCGACCATTGGGAGCGAAGAGTCTCTGAGATAAGTTCATATCGAGTATTTCGGGAGAGATTCTTCACTCGCTTCAGCCGCTTCGCTTCCTTCGCTCATTCACACTGAAGGTGGACAGAGCCATGACAATTATTGTCCAATTTTAGATTGATGCGTCGATAAACTGTTTGTACTTCAATTTTTTTGTCAATTTCGAGACTGATTTCAAGGATCTATTTAGATCTTTGCTGATTCTGATCCGGTATGCAGAGGCGGTATTTTACCAACAAAGGAGTAAATAAAAAATAGTATATTTGTCAAATTTTCGTAGATTTTCCGCCAAAGAAGCAAATCTGCGGGAGATTCTTGAAATTCACTTCAAGCGAGAATAATTTGTCTAAACTTCCCGTAGGTTATTGATGCATGTGTCGAGATTGCCATTTATATTCTAAGGGATGCTAAATCTAGCTATGGATTTACCTTTCGACAACAATGGGAGAAACAAACTTACTTCAAAAATATCCTTATTCTGATCCCTCAGCTATGAAAAACTGCACAAAAATGGGTCTTCACGGAAACGGTTCCACACTTTGGGACAAAACTTGACACATCAGAATCCGACTTGTACAATGCAGCCACCTTACAATCATCCTATTAATACAAAGAAAGGTTGGAGGATATTCTTTATGTTCGGACTCGGACTAGAACCATTTGAGTTAGTCGCTATCTGGAGCGTGCTGATTGTGGCCATACTTGGCCTTTTGTACGCCATCTTTTTGCGTGCACAAATCCTGCGCGAAGACAAAGGCGACGAGAAAATGCAAGAGGTTTGGAACGCGATCCGTGAGGGCGCAGATGCCTACCTCAGGCGACAGCTAAAATCGATTTGGCCTTTGATCTTGGTGCTTACCTTAGCGCTATTTGCCTCGGTGTTCATCGTCAAGCCCACCCCCGAGGCTTCAGAGTGGTATTGCATGGCCATTAAGGGCGAAAGCTATCAGGCTTCCCTGGAGTGTGCTGAGCACCTCACTGAAGCAGAAATTGGGCAGGTGCGCTGGATCATCGGCATCGGGCGTGCAGTGGCCTTTGCCATGGGCGCAGGCTTCTCTTTGATGGTCGGGCAGATCGGCATGCGCATGGCCGTTCAGGGCAATGTGCGTGTGACGGCTGCATCCCGGCGTTCCTTTAGTGATTCCCTGCGAATTGCCTACCGCGCTGGAACCATCACCGGAATGCTCACGGATGGACTGGGGCTGTTTGGTGGCACTGTGATCTTCATGATCTTCGGTGTCGCTGCTCCCGACGCTCTATTGGGATTCGGTTTCGGAGGCACATTGTTGGCCCTTTTCATGCGCGTAGGTGGCGGCATTTTCACAAAAGCTGCTGATGTAGGGGCAGATCTGGTCGGCAAGGTCGAAGCCGGCATCCCCGAGGATGACCCCCGTAACCCTGCCGTTGTGGCTGACCTGGTTGGCGACAACGTCGGTGACTGCGCCGGAATGGCCGCGGACATCTTCGAATCCTACGAGGTAACCATCGTTTCCAGCTTGATCCTGGGTGTGGCGCTGACCGCACTGACCGGTCACCTG
>CAYWIC010000093.1:0-20405 GCA_964458115.1 uncultured Anaerolineales bacterium
CTGAACTGGGCCGCAGGCCTGGATGTGCGCGAGCTGGCCCCCGGCGACGAAGTCGATGTGCTGCTCTATATGGGCTGCGCGGCCGCCTTCGATGATCGCAACAAGAAGGTCTCCCAATCCGTCGTACGATTATTGCAGAAGGCGGATGTCGATTTCGGCGTGCTGGGCTTCGACGAAGCCTGCTGCGGTGAGACCGCCCGGCGCATAGGTCATGAATACATCTTCCAGGTTTTCGCCGAGCAAAACATCGAGATCTTCGATTCGGTCAAATTCAAGCGCATCGTCACCCAATGCCCGCACTGCTTCAACACCCTCAAGAACGAATATCCCCAGATGGGCGGCGAATATGAAGTGCTGCACTACACTGAATTGCTCGAAGAAGTTTCCACGTCTCTCGGTGTGATTTCTCCCAATGGCAACGGATTGAAAGGCACGCTCACCTTCCACGACTCTTGCTACCTGGGGCGTTACAACGATATCTACGAAACCCCGCGTGAGCTTCTTGACCATGCCCAGGTCGAGCGCGTCGAGATGAAGCGCCAGGGCGAGAACAGCTTCTGCTGCGGCGCGGGCGGCGGCGGGATGTGGATCGAGACCGATGCCGATAAACGCATCAATCAGAATCGGCTTCAAGATGCGTTGGACGTGCAGGCGGACACCGTGGCCACAGCCTGTCCCTACTGCCTGAGCATGTTCGATGATGCCATCAACTCTAAGGGCATTGGTGAGCAGATTCAGGCTATGGATATTGCAGAAGTATTGGAACAGCAGATTGATGACAAAAAATCATAATTTGCCTGATGTGTAGGTTTCAGTTTTCTATTGTCATTCTGAGCCATCGCCAACGGCGAGGCGAAGAATCTCTACTCAGCTCGCCAGAGGTTTTTTCATCAAAGGATCTCACGGACAACTTAGGTAGGGCAGTAGACTCTTCGCTTCACCTTCGACTTCCCCTTTGAGGATCAGGATGAAGCTCAGAGTGACAAGAATAAAGCGTTCGGACACTTTCCGGAAATTTTTTTGAGGTTAGATGTTGGAAGTTGGATGATTCCGACTTTCAACTTCCAATCTCCAGAAATGGAGATGCGTATGAACAACCAATGGATGATAAAGACTCACGGTGACCCCTTAGGTACTCTCCGTGAATTCACCAAATCGGTCTGGGATGCTCTCGGTTTGCAGCAGATGGTCGTTCCCACCAATGGTCATGCAGAAGATACGGGTCCACGCTTGATCGAACATCCAGACGAGATAGCTGCGCTGAATCCCTTCGCCCCACTGATGCCTATCAATGCTGCCAAATTGATCCCAGATCTTATCGAACGCGGCGCAAAGAAATCCGGAGCCATCCTGCGCCCCTGCGAAATGCGCACGCTCATCGAGATGACCAAACAGAACGGCTTCGACACCGAAAACTTGCTCACGCTGAGTGTCGACTGTCTGGGAACGCTGCCTATGGACGAATACCAATGGCGTGTCGAGCGTAAAGGCTCGCCCAAGGGGCTCACCCAGGAAGCACTGCAATTCAGCCGTCAAGGGGGGATCGTGCGCTATCGCTATCGCTCCGCCTGTCAGGTATGTATCTCCCCCCAAGCCACCGCTGCTGACATCAATATCGGCATCCTGGGGTTACCCGTTCGCCAACATGCCCTGATTACCGTCAACGATGAAACACTGGCCGAGAAGCTCAAATTGAAAGAGTTTGCAGAAGATCAGATCGACGCCGAACTGCTTGAGGGGCATCAACGCGTTGCGGCTCGTTTGGTACAACGCAGCGAGAACACCCGTGAGCGCATCGCCAACGGATTGGCAGAATTATTGCCTGATAATGTCGCCGCGCTAGTCGACCAACTAGAGAGTTGTGGCGATTGCGCTACCTGCCTGGATGTCTGCCCTCTGTGCGATATCCACTACCCTAAACGCACCGCCGATGGCCGCTTCCAGGAATCCGAGATCATGCGCTGGTTGATCTCTTGTTCAGGCTGCGGTATTTGCGAACAAGCCTGCCCCCAACATTTGCCACTAACGATCATTTTCAATCACATTCAGACACAATTAGCAGAGGAATTTAATTATTCCGTAGGACATTCCACGGGCAGTCACTTCCCACTCTCCTAATTCCCACCCGAGAACCAGGGGAATTTCTATCAAAAAAAGTACGAACGCCGCTTTACGACGTTCGCACTTTTTTCGTCATCCCAACATGCTATAATAATTTTCCAAGCAAATTTGTCTTGAGAAAATGAACACCACCAAACACTCTACCTGGCGCACCTGCGGGCTTCCAGTACTCATCCTTGCAGTGGTAGTCGTTGGAATTATCGTCATTCGAATTGGCGGGTGGCTTTATTTCCGATCTATTCCCTGTCCCCCTGGGGCAGAAGTATGCTTAGAGTTTGACGTCGAGGGGAATCCTACCCTTGGAAACCCTGTATATCTGCTCGTAGGGTTGGAAACTCGCCGTGACTCGATGGTTGAATCTGATATCTGGTTCCACATCCCTGAAGGGGTTGAAATCCTAGATGGCCAACAAGAATTTCGGACAACCATCATTCCTGAACAACAAACTGTCGAGCGAATATTGATTCGTACGAGCCAACCTGGGGAGTGGGCCATCAGCGTCCTGGCAAAATCAGTGGATTACGGAGAAGTGCTCGATGAAAAGGTACTATACATCATCAGCACAGAAACTGACGCACAAGTCTCTGAGAAAGCTACTCCAAATCATTGGTATCCCCCCAATATGGCGAGTGGCTATGTTCCCCAGGAAACGGGGGGAAGATACTCAAGCAAGCTTAGCGTACAAGGTGAACCGTCGCTAAACCAGGAATTCAAAATCCTTTACTCTGTTACAGCCTCTCAAAATGAGCCTATGGCCCAAATTGGCATTATTCTTCCATTTCAAGGATGGGAAATCGTAAATTTGCAAAAACCATCCGATGATTTAAATATCCAGACCCGCATGGGTGGCCTGGCCGAAGAATTTTGGAGCGGACAGCTTCATTCGAATCAAACCATCACTATTACTGAAACACTCAAAATCTCAGATGTCGGCCAGGGTGGCGTTTATGGCTATATCCGCTCAGGGGAAGACGGAGAAGATGGAGGAATAATCATCACGCAAATGGTGACTGATGGCCTATACTTCAAAATCAATAAGCTTGTCGGCACATATCACTCGATCCCCAAAAGAGAAGCACCCTAAAAATCATCTACTTGAAGAACACTTCCATACCCCGAAAGCAATCGGCGCTCAATTTGTGACCCGCATCGGATTCGCAGTAGGTCACCTCAGCCCCAACCTGCCCCAAAAACCGCACCGCTTTCCTGGCGCGCTCGATTGGCACGTGCTCATCTTGCGTGCCATGCGAAACGTAAACGGGCATTCCCTCAAGCACGTCGCCATGAACCGCAAGGGAAGCCCCTTCGGGCAAGAAGCCTGCTAAACCTGCCAGGGCGCGGATCCGCTCGGGGTGGAGCAGCGCAAAGGCGTAGGCCATCGCGGCCCCCTGGCTGAATCCCGCTAAACGCAGATTCGAGTAATCTGCCGCTGACGTAGAAGATGGTGGCCAACCATCGATCAACTCAATCAGTGAATGTACTGCCGGGGTGAATTGGTCCATCGTAGGCCATGATTGATCGATCATGGGGTACCAGCTATAGACTCCGATGGGCGCCTCATGCAACCCACGCGGGGCGATCAGCAGGTAGTGCTCAGGCAGTCGAGACGCAAAGATCCACATAGAGTTTTCGTCGCCTGTCCAACCATGAATTAATAGCACCACCGGATGGGGTCCATCGCCTTCTGGCTCGCGAACGCGCAACACCCAATCGTTTATTTCGATAGTTCTTGTCTCCAACTCCATAATTCTACAAGAGGCAAGGTCTAGAGACTTGCCTAAGCATAATAATTCCCTTCGCTGTGACCGGTCTCCTGAGTTACCCGGGAAAGTAACAACCTCCTTACTTCCCTACTTCCTCCTCTTCATTTGCCTTCTTTACAACCCACTCCATGCCCCTGAGTACCAATCCAATGATCAGCAGTGGCGCGACCCCCGCCCCAATACAGACCAAACCCATCAAGGCTGACTCTTGGCCATAAATCAAATAGATGAGCCCATCCCCCACGAGGAAGAGTAATAAAAGGAACCCGATCAACGAACGGGCATTGGTCTGGCTGGCGTATTTGCGAAGATCACGAGTCATGAGGTAACAGGTCCTCCAGGAACGGGAATATCAGTCAGGATATCATCGAGTATGCTTTCAGGGTTCAGATCACGCAAGCGCGCACCCGCTCCCATGATGATGCGATGGCCCAATGCCGGGCTGACCAAGGCCTTGACATCGTCGGGGAGCACATAGTCCCGGCCCATCAGCGCTGCCCTGGCCTGGCTGGCACGATAGAGGGCTAAACTGCCGCGTGGGCTGGCCCCAAGATAGACCTCATCATGAGTGCGTGTCTGGCGAGTGATCTCGACCATGTAGCGTTTGATCTCTGGTGATATGAAAATATCGCGGATGGCATCTTGTGCGGCGATGACCTCCTCCACGGTTGAGGCTGCTTCCAATTCATCCACAGGATGCTGAAATTGCTGGCGGTCCAGCACGTCGATCTCGTCATCCAGGTCAGGGTACCCAAGGTTTACGCGTAGCAAGAATCGGTCCATTTGAGCCTCAGGCAACCGGAAAGTGCCTTCGTATTCGATGGGGTTCTGCGTCGCCAAAACCATAAAGGGGCGCGGCAAGATGTGCGTGGTGCCATCCACTGTGATCTGTCCCTCTTGCATAGCCTCCAACAGCGCCGATTGGGTTTTGGGGGTTGCGCGGTTGATTTCATCAGCCAACACGATTTGTGCCATCAGCGGTCCAGGACGGAATTCGAACTCGCCTGTAGACTGGTTGTAAATGGAAATTCCAGTCACGTCGCTGGGCAGCATATCAGGGGTGAACTGAATGCGGTTGAAAGAGCAATCCAGGGAGAGCGCCAGACTGCGCGCTAACATGGTCTTGCCCACTCCAGGCACATCTTCAATCAGCAAGTGCCCCTGGCACAGCAGTGCGATCACAGCAAGTTCAACTGCATCTCGCTTGCCAACGATGACGCGCTCGATGTTGGTGATCACTTTCTCGACGAATGGTTTAACTTGATCCATGAAATTCTCCAAGATAGCTTGGAACTATGTCATCTCGAGGACCCTGAGCATAGGTGAAGGGGACGAAGCGATCCCCTGAGTTGGGATGGGATTGCTTCGTCGCTCGCCAAAGGCGCGCCGTAGGCGGCTTCTCGCAATGACACAATATCTAATTGTACCGGATTTTGTTCATCACCTGTCGCAGCCAGGCGTACAGCAATCTGCGGCGCATTCGCATCCATACGCGAACGGCATTTGTCTGCTCAGTTTTAGTCAGCGCCTTACGGCTATACGCAGCGCGATTTTGGAAAACTGTCAGAATCTCAAGCTCTTTCAGGGCGATAGGATGTTTTGCAAATTCATTACCCAAGGAGGCAGAGAACTCGTTGGGAGTCTCACCCTGTTGGACGGGCAATCCCAGACGTGGACCGTAGCGATACAATCGTCGGAATATCCTCATGATGGCCTCATTGGGCGTAGAATGTCTCAAAGCCCAAGAATCAACCCCAACCCAGATTCCGATGCTCCCAATAAAAGCGAGCAAAATCCCCAAGCCAATGCCCGACCCTAACCGCCAACTGGCGCGTTTGCGCTGCGTGAGGATGGGCTCGAAGTCAGTCTCTACTTTTGGCAGATCATCTGCAAGAGAACCTTCGGGACGGACGATCTCAGCCCGTCCTCCGGTGGGTTCGAAATCGATCCAGCCATAGCCAGGAAAATAGATCTGCGGCCAGGAATGCGCCAGATCTTCGGTAACCTGGTATTGGCCGTCACTTTGAGGTGACCCGCCGATATACCCGGTTGCCAACCGGGCAGGCAAGCCAGCCGAGCGCGCCATCACCACCATGGCAGTGGCATAATAATCGCAGTAGCCTTTTTGCAAATCGAACAAAAAATAGTCTGCGATATCCTGATCCGCGGGCGGCGTGGGCACATCCAGAGTGTATGGAAACCTGCGCAGATAGCGTTCGATGGCGACAGCCTGGTCGAAAGGATTGGATTCAGAAGTTGACAGTTCCGCCGCGAGTTCGTGGACGCGCTTAGGCACTTGATCTGGCAAATTCAGATAGCTTTGCGTGACCCAAGCGGGGTAAGCCCTTCCGGCAGCGCGCAAATCGTCTTGCCCATAGACCGGGATTTGTGAATCGGCCCGATAGATGCGCTCATCAATCGAGGCCCCGACCAAAATTCTCATCCCTTCCAGATTTTTTTGTTCTTCAAGCGAGGTGCTCCAGGTCACCTGAAAATCTCGATCCACGGTAACCAAATCCCCGGATACATAGATCCGCCCTCCCTGCTCGTCAGCGAATCGAATTTCTTGGCGCACGAGACTGCGATCGGACTCGGGTGGGGTGATTTTTTCACCGGCATCATAAGAAACCCTGCGAAGCTCACCCGTTGACCAACCCCGACCCGTATATTGGTCATACGTCATAGCGCGCCAATACTTCAATACAGCAATTCGATCATCGTCAGGATCAGCATCCCAGGATTGGAATAGTTTGACGCTGATGGTCATCACCACCTGTTCTCCTAGATCCGGGGCGGTACCGATCAGGTGATCTCGGGGCAATATTCCTGACGCAGCAACCCGAAATGGGTCACCATCGCCCGATCCTGGCCGGGGTTCCAGGCCCAGGGCATGGTTTATCTCCTGAACAATCTCACCCCCCTGGGAGATATTCCAGACCATCTCGACGATCCTTGATGAGTAGATCGAGGGGATCAGCGCGGCAAAGATGACTAGAGTGGAAGAGACCACAAAGGATGTGCGGGTGATCTCTTGGGGGATTCCATCGCTGTAGCTCATCCCACCCCGCTCCCATCGGCGAATTCTGCGTTCACCCTCGAACTGCGCTTTTAGCATCAGCATGGCCACCACCATGGGCATCAGATAAATGATCCGACCGAAGACGAAAGCTAAGATGACGGTCAATGTGCCTACTGCGGGGAGCGCACTGAGAAATGGCTGCTGGTGACGACGGATGGCCCAGCCCGCCCAGGCAGCCAGGGTCCATAAGATCAGCCCCCAGATGAATGCCCCAACCAGGGGATCGTATGCAAATAGTGCTTGATCGGTGAGGTTGGCCTGAATCCAGATCATGAAGCGATTGATCAGATCCCGTTGTGCCTGTTCCAGTGCGAAGAGCGTGCTCTGCAATTTGGTGGGATCGACCGAAGGCGTCTGCCATAACGTTCTCCAAAGGAATAATAGGGTTTCTCGAAAGAGTTTGCCAAGATTTCTAATTTGATCGCTTACTCGAAATGAGGTCCAAAATAACCCCAGCAGAGAAGCCAACAAGGCTGAGATCCATCCTGGCAGGCGAGGATGGGCTAGCACAAACCCCAAAGGCAAACCGAGCACAATCGCGGCCCAAAGCACGCCGCGATCAATACCGCCCACGGCATTGGTTATGCCTAAAACCAGGCTAAAAAAGATCACCAAGAATAACACCAGGGAGCGCAGTGACTTGCCACCCAAGATGCGGTCGGCCTGGGATTTGATATATTCGATGATGCTATCTCTTATTCTATGCAACATACGCAAAAATATACTTATTGCGATTTACACTCAGCATCCGCTGATAAGTAGTCCGGCGTTTGTTTCGATGCTCCTGCACTTAGCTACGAATCTTATCTACGCCGGACGACCCGAAATCAGGGATGCTAAAATTGTGATGTCATTGCGAGCGAAGCAAAGCAATCTCCACCTTTAAAAAGGAGACTGCTTCGCCCCCTATGGGGGCTCGCAGTGACAACAATTTTTTTCATCTCAATTCTCTCCAATTGAGCAGGCCGCTTTGATCCTCCCGATATATCTGTCGAAAGGAACGTTTCTCAAGGTGGCCGGTCTCACCGGGGCGCGCTTCAGGTCGATCCAGTAGCTCAGGCGTGATGCGATAGTGCGTGACGCCCAATTCGATCAAGGAGTCCAATAGCGGTGCTGAATCCTCTTGCCCACCAAAGGAGGCTGGATCCAGTAAAAAGACGGTGGGGACGATGCCACTGCGCATTACCAGCGCCAGGGCATTCAACCAAGCTCGATTCAAAGAAGGCGTGATGATCAACAAGCTGCTGCGCGCTCGCAGCGAACCCCGCGTGCGCTGCAATAATTCGCCCAGAGGACAATCTCCCACCCCGACCAGGGCTAATGCCTGAAAGATCTCCCACTGTTGATTCGTGCCTAGCCTGGGTGGCACCCAAACCAGGTCATCACCACAAGTGCTCAGGCCAACGGCTCTGTTCGATTCCAGGGACCGACTTGCCAGGGAAGCTGCGAGGATAACGCCGTGTTCCGCAGTCGAATCGCTGCCCTCCCCCACCTGGACGCTTGCATCCATGTCCAGGTAAATCCACCAGTCGCTGGAACGGCTGCTGTCGAAGAGTCGCACGTATGGCTCTCCCTTACGAGCTGTAGTCGGCCAGTGGATCCAGCGCTTGCTGTCACCAGGCAGGAACTCTCTGACACCCCCGGCGTTGACCGTAGGATCGAGGATATCTGCCTGAGAGCGCCCGTCCCCCAAACGCCCGCTGGGTGTGATGTCGATCCGGGGCAACGGCACCACCGGCGGCATGATCAGCATCGAATCGGAAGCCGCGTAATCGATTGCAACCGAATAGATCCCGAAAGGATCACCGGTATGCAGGCTGGTGGGACCCAAGCGGTACAACCCACGCTGGTTGCAATTGCCCCACTCGAACCAATGGATACCCCAGTTGCCATGCACTTGGACGACCTTACTGACCTGGTAACCGGGCATGTCCGAATGATCGATGACGGCCACCCACAGCGCGGCCACAATGGCTTTATTGGTCAGTGTGAATTTCTCCTGGATGCGGTCGCCCACCTGCGTCCAGCCAAAACGACGCTCACGAACGATGCGCAGTCCATACGCCAATGAGAGCGCCCACCAGTAGCTCAACCCCCACAGGCCACCCAGCGAGACCAGCAAGAACATCCAGCCTTTGTAAGGGAAGAAGATTTGCAGGAACAACAAAATCCCTACCAGGTAGGGCAGGTAGCGGACGTTGAGTTGGATGCGAACTGAATTAGTGGACTCTGAGGACATGCCCCCATTATAGCAGTGCTCTTATCCATCCAGGCCGATCATGAGGTCGGATCGACATCTGCATTAGCAAAGTTGATGCCGTTAATTAGCGGGGCCTCGCTACACCCCACTTCGATGGTCCCGGTTAGTAAATTGCAGGCTGTTTAAACGGTAAAAGCAGTATCATGACCAGTGAAATCAGGAAGGATTTTTTTACGATATGGTTTTCACCTTGTTTGTATGTGAGGTGACAGCCACGAATCCGTAACTGTCACCTTCAGTGACCTTACATGATTAATGTATGAAGGCGATGCGCCACCGGGCCGTGAGACTTTCAGGGCAAGATAAACAAAATGGTCATCGCAGATCGTCGCACGACCGCAGGAAACTCTGTAAGCACCCTCGCGGGTTCCGGGGTTCATCTCTCAATATACTCTCCCTGCGCATACCACAAAGAGTCAGGGAAGGTGAAGCCATCCTGATCTTCACCAGTCATCAGAACGTGCAAAGTATCGCTGGCAGGTATTACAAACTCGAAGATGTAGCGGTCATTGCCCGCCATGTTCCAGTCTTCAGTACTCGAGCATGATTCACGACCACACACGCGGTTCGCCCTCTGTGGGAAAACGCACATTGTGCCCGACCCATTCTACATCGCTGCGTGCAATTCCTTAACCAGCCCAAACGTGGAAAACGTATTCGGCATCACATTCGAAAATGCTGCAACCGTTCTCGTTCCAATAAGGAGCGGTGGTCCTCAGGATTTCGACCCGCATCAGTCCGACGTTTCGTAATAGTTATTCCTAACGTCAGTTTCTTCAATAACGTTGTCAGGGTCAACAATGGCCCGCAGATCATACGGTTCAAGAATGAGTTCGCCGCTTTGCAGTATCTGACTGCTGCCTGATGGTATGGTGACATTATGCCAGGTAAGCAGGTCGATCTGTTCATTGGTGCTCATGCGCACAAGGTTGACGGTGACGCTTTGGTCGATCAGATCGGAGGCATTATTGAAAACGTGGATGCGTATCTGCCCTGAGGTTTCGTTGGCGGTGATATCGGTGATGATCAGGTCCGGTAAATAATCGGGTCCACCAGCTTCGGGGCCGACCAAAACATCGATCAAGACGGTCATATTGATGCCATTGTCATAGACGACGTATTCGCCAGGGACAATATTGCCAGCAGGAATGAAGGCGGAGCCTTCGAAAACACTGCTGCTAAGAGAACTCCCTCCGGCATATTTCCAGATGTTGGCACCGAAGGTTAGAGCCTCTCGGGGACCGATAGCAACTTCAAGGGAGTTGACACTGGGGGCAAAATTGTAAGTGCAGCCGCTGCCAATGCATGACCTGGCTTCAGTGTCAATAGCGGCGAAGAGGCTGGCGATGTTATAAACTTGCCCTGGGGCGAGATATCTTTTGGTATCGTCGGTGGCGTCGAAGCTGGGCGGCCTATCCCGGTAGTCGGCGATGAGGTATGCATCGTTGGCCATGAAAGTGCCAAAGATAGGTCCCTGACGACCTCCCAGCCCCGAAGTGTCCAAGGATAGGAAAGTGACCATCACCGTGCGCGGGCAAGTCAGGCCATCCCAGATTTGCGTGTTGCTACGCGGCGATTCTCTATCAGGTGCGTCATCCAACTCAGTGAAGGCGGTCATTTCGAATTCAAAGATTTCACCACACATGGGAAGATAGCTTGAAATGTTTAGTGCGCGAAAGTGGGGGTATATTAGATTAACAAGAACGCCATTGATGTAAAGCTTGAACCCGGTAATCCATTCTTCGGTGCCATCCCATCGCCAGCGCACGATGAAGGGACCATCACCACTTGCCCCCATTGTGATGGGATCCAAAATGGGGGCCTGGAAATCACTCTCGTTGCAGGAGGGCGTGCAGATGCGATATTTGGCTTGAAAAGATTGTCCATCTGGGCCAACGCCTGAAGCCAGTAGCTCGCGGCCATCCCATTCCATTGAGCCGTGTCCGACAGAATGGGTGCCCAGATCGTAGACGGTTCCCCAGCCGCCTCCACTGCCAGGGTGTTCATCATCGCCTTCTTGGGTGTACGTGTAGATCGTGTCTCCACCGCAATCCACAAAGATCGGTAGCGGCTCACTCGGAACTGTTGCCAGGTGCACGCTGTGGTCGCCACCAAGTACGGCACCGATATCCCAGAAGCGATCTCCTTCAGGGGCGAACTCGTAACGCTGCACTTCGCCATCGGCGACGCGCACATAACACCAGACGTTACTGAAATCTCCACTGACGCTGAATTCATAGGCCTCGACTTCTACATTGACGAGAAGTTCATAGGCCGGACCGATATGAAATGGTAACTCGAAATCGAAAGTTGGGCTGCCACCTGCAGGTTCGGGCCCAGCCCCCGGGGGTGGGCAATAACCATCTTCGGGTTCGCCATATTCATGGGGGCAAGGGTCTACATCGTCTGCTGCACCATCGCCGTCGCTGTCGGGTGCGCCAGATGGCGGGGCGCCTCCTCCCTCGGGAGGTCCGGGGACTTCGGGGGCCAGGTCATGAACATCGGGGACAGTATCCCCATCTCCATCCCTATCAGGACATCCGGCATCGTCGGGCAAACCGCTCTCCTCGGGGCAGGCATCCTCCTCATCGAGCACGCCATCTCCATCTGTATCCCCAGGAGTCGGGCAGCCGTCGTGATCGGGCCAACCGGCTTCGTCGGGACAGGCGTCCTCAGTATCTGTGACTCCATCATTATCGCGGTCATCTGCAAGCGGACAGCCATCGCGCGTAGGAATGGCTTCATCGGGGCAGGCATCCACATCGTCAGCGATACCATCTCCATCCCGATCGGGCAGCTCGATGACTTCTACAGTGATAGAGCCGTGGGCGCGAGCACCCTGGCTGTTGAAAGCCCGCACGGTCAGGGTACGTGCTCCGATAGATGTTGGCTGCCAGTTGGCAAGGATTGGGAAGGGGGTAATGCCTCCCGGAAGACTGCTGGTTTCGACATCGACCAATGCCCCATCCACCCAGAGCTCGAGGCGGGTGATGTTTTTCTCGTCGCGAGCCGTAGCGTGGATGATGGTGGTTTGTCCCACTTCTAGTTGGTCGCCATTGAGGGGAGCGTTAATTAGCACCAGAGTTTTGGCAACAACTTCCTGCGGCTTCAGCAAGTAATAGCCAGCACCAAACAGTAGTGCAAGGGTGCAGCTCAGCACGCCGACAATCCCTACGATAACAGGCAACTTGCGTCGCAAGGCAGTAGACTTTGAGTCACTTGGTGAGTTCATGGTTCAACCTCCAATGGGGTATTTCGCCAATACGAAAAATTGTCGGTATCTCAATCACCACAAGAGCGAGGATGGTGTGCCCAGGGTCCATCTAGGCTCAATCGAATGCCTAATTCGGCAGAACCATCGCTAATTTTGTATTCACTATCAACAATCTCGCCGGGGCTAAGAGTCAACTGGGCTTCAAATAAAACATCATCTGCATCGTCAGAATCGTAGTCCATGATGCGCCCACCGATGGTCAGATCATCACCGGGTGTGACCCCCATCATCAGAATGTTGGTATAGGGAATGGTGAGATCCAGTTGGACCGGACAATGAGCTCTTTCGGCCTGCCATCTACGGACACCACAGAAGAAATCATCCCAGATTAGATTTCCGGGATGGGCTTCAGGGTTATCGTGGGAAAAATAAAGGCCCTGACAGTGCCCGATGCGGCAGTCGGAGAAATTGAAAAACAACACCTGAAGATCACCGCCGCTCTCGCTCCAGAAGTCGCCGTAGATCGGACCCACATAGTTGGTACGGCCTTCATCCAGGGGAATGTCGAAATCTGGCATCGTCTCGAAAAAAACCCGCACATACGTTGGGCAGGCATCTGCCTCGATTTGGTAGGCGCTGCTCGGAGCAGACCAATGGTTCCCTGCTCCCACTTCACGATAAGCCCTGACAAAATACTCACAACGTGTGTCGCAGGGTACCCTGAAAAACCAGGGGACTTCCGAAGAATAGAGGTGTTCCCGATCCCTGGGGTACCTGTCAATCTCTGCCAAACCGTTATCACAAATTTTAAATACCAAAAATCCGTCAAGGTATCGCTCGTCTCCATCCCATGTCCAGTCCATCAGGTAACCAATTCGTGAACCGGACTGGATTGAGTGCCAGGTCAGGACTGGCGCTGGCAGCGGCGATTCTTCACACGAACCCTCACAAATCCGGTAATGGATTTCAAAACCGTGACCCGGAGTGTCGCCGCTGTGAAGGAGATCATGTCGAAAGTGCATGCGTCCGTTCCAATCCTGCTGGGGGTGTTCGGAAGTGAAGCTGCCTAAATTATAATTTCCCTCCGGGGCGAGCATGGGTTGGTAGCCCTGGCACTGCATATAGATTTGGATGGGATATTCATCATCAAGCAGGAAAACCCGGCTATTCTCCTCAGCCGTGAACTGGACATCCCATCTGGTTGCTCCCAGAGCTCTAAAGGTAACTAGCTCCACATCGTAGTCGTTTACTCTGGCATAGCATTCGACTACATCATAAACGTGATCTACCCTTAACTCGAACACTTCGATCTCTATAGGGTTGACGGCTTTTTCTACCGGGGTAAAGATATCACTCAACCAGAACGGCAGTAGACCGAAGAAAGAACTCTCTTGTAGCTCTTCTGCATCGGGAATGCCATCGTCATTGGAATCTTCTCCCTCGCCAGGGGGCGGCACGCCCCCGTGTTCAGACAAACCCGCTTCATCAGGTGCCAGATCTACGTCATCGCTGATGCCGTCATTGTCACGGTCGCCTGCACCGCTATCGGGACAGCCTGCGTTCCAGGGCAGACCGGGCGCATCCGGGCACAGGTCTTCTACATCGGGAACGGCGTCGCTGTCCCGATCGGGTGCGCCGGAGCTGCTCCCCGGGCCTGGTTCATGGGGATCGGCGTCCACAAAGTCTGGAATGCCGTCACCGTCATCGTCTGGGCAGCCCTCTTGTTCAGGCAAGCCCCAGGAATCGGCGCAGGCATCATCGGCATCGGGTATGCTATCGCCATCCGTGTCGCCCGGCATAGGGCAGCCATCGGGATGCGGCCAGCCTGCTTCGGTGGGGCAGGCATCTACGCTATCACCCACCCCGTCGCTGTCGGCATCGGGACAGCCTTCAGCAAAGGGTGTCCCGGGATCATCGGCGCAGGCATCTGTCTCATCGAGAAGACCGTCACCATCCCGGTCTCCTTCGCTGGGCAGCGGACAGCCATCCCCGAGGGTCAGACCGTACTCCATGGGACAGGCATCCTCCGCATCGGGGATGCCATCCCCTTCTGCGTCCGGGCAGCCCCGGGCAAAGGCTGATCCGAGTTGATCGGGGCAGGCGTCGATTCCGTCCTCTACTCCATCCAAATCCCGATCTGAAAGGTCGAACGCGTCTACACTAACCGAGGTGCGGGCACGCTCACCCTGGGTGTTAAAAGCTCTGACGGTCAGCGTGTGTGGAGCCGAGGTTGGGGGCTGCCAATTAGCCAGCAGAGGAAATGACGAGACGCCGCCTGATATATTACTGATCTGTGTGTCGATCAATTGCCCATCGACCCATAACTCCATGCGCACGATGTTGTCCTTGCCTCGGGCCAGGGCGCGCACGGTCGCTGTTTTATCGACTTCGAGTTGCTCCCCGAATTGAGGAGCTCGGATCATCACTACTGGTTGGGATGTGCGCTGGGACTTATCGCGGAAATATGCGACACACACGATCATGGCAATAACAGCGCTAAAAACTCCCACAAAGGCGATTAGCATAGGCAGACATCGCTGCCAGAAACGCGGATGTTTGGGTGGGGGATAATTTTCATTCATTATGAACCTTTATTTGCTAATGTAAACACGCACTGTTATCAAACCTAGTTTTTGTTCCCTCTCTTGTTTTCTACGAGAGAGGGGATACTTATCAGCTGCTTAGGGCAATTTGACCCCGAATTGGGAGGATCCGGACCAATCGCTGAAGTTGCCAGCGCCATCCTCGGCGCGTACCATCCAGCGGTAGACGATGCCGCAGTCAACCGGCGCATCGATCTGGGTAGTGCTTGATGTGTTACCACCAGCCGATTGCCAGTTACCCGCAGAAATCTGCTTCTCCAGCTTGACGTAGTAGGCGGCGATATCGCTTTTGTCGCTGACGGCCGACCAGGCCAGTGTCACCGAAACGGAGCAGGACAACTCAGCCCCATTGACTGGTTTTTGAGGTGCTGGTGTCGGCGGCGGGGTGGTATCTGCTGCGGGAGGTGGTGGCGTGGTGAGGGTAATAGTTGGCGTGATGGTTGGGGTTGGTGTATCCGTAGGCGGCAGCGGAGGGGCTTGGTGAACTTTCACGTTACACGTGTCGGGGACCACTTGCACCAGATCGCTCCACACCCAGCACGTACCTGAACTACCTGGGCGTTCGATTACCCACCAGGAGCTGTCGGCGTTTCGGCCAACCACGGTTGAAGATTGTCCCTCACTCAAAGAACCGCTGACGGGATAAGCAATTCCAGGACCAGAGCGACAATTGGAGTTCTGTAGTGCGGTGGCTGTGGGCGGGCAGGTAGCTTCTTCGACTTGCTCGAAAAAGGTAAGCGTTAGGCTTGGCGTTAGGCTTGGCGTCACTGTCACCGGCACCGTACTATCATCAATGCAGAAGGTCCTGATTTTTGATTCTGGTCCGTGGGTATCTGGAACATAGGCTCGGGCGCGCCAATAATAGCAGGCACCGGCGGGCAGCGGCCAGGTTCGACTGGTTTCGAGATGATTGAGCGTCGCGAAACCCCAGCGAATATCGGCGAAGGATGAATCTTCGGAGATGTCGATGGTATAGCTGTAAGGATGGCAGCTTCCATCGGGATACGACCATTCCAGCAGAGGGTCGGGGGGCAGCGTAGCACCATCGGCAGGCGAAACGAGCGCTGGCGCAACCAATTCGTCTGCTGCGCACTGCTCACTTTCTTCCGCTTCTTCTGGTGGTAATACAGCCAGAGGTGCGCCGACTTCCACAGTGATCGTAGCTGGATTGCTGGATTCCCCTAGCGTGTCATACACCCGGACTTGCAGCGTGTAGAACCCTTCTTCGGTCGGAAACCACTCTTGGGCGACCTCGGTGAAATCTGCACCGGCTTCGGCGGGAGCATCGCGCCGGTAGGCTTCTCCATTCACCGAGAGAACCACCTCAGCGATGCCCTCCCGGGCGAATGCATGAGAAGTCACGGTGATCGTTTCTCCAATGGACACAGAGGCGCCATCGCGGGGGAAATCGATCCACACCCGAGGGCGCCCAGCCAATTCTCCGCTGCACGAGAGCGCGCCAAATGCCAGAACAAGCAGAAATACAGCAAGAAGCGATCTTCGTAGAATAAAATGGTTATTCATAATGTCCTCCTAATGACATTCCAACACCATACTTCAAACGTCCTGATAACCTGTTGACAAATTCCACGATAGGACGCAATTGCCCAATGGAAAATATTCCCATCAGAACGTAAACCAGGTACCTCGATGAGGATCAAGATACCCAGCGGTAAGTAACCATTTTGCGGCGCGACTTTTTCATTTTACTTCCTAAAAACCATCGAACTATTCACTGCCTGCCTTATTCTTCTGAATACCAGCAGATGTTAAAATTGGTACTAAAGTCGTTTTGCGGTGTGAACCGCATGCTGTGTGAGCCTTCTACTGCATAATACACACATGCCGGTGGCCATCCATACGAGGGTATTGACCCCCAGAGATCTTCAGCGGTAAATATTTGTGACCACTCGATAATTCTTTCTCGCGGACCCGGTTGCATGCTGATCGAAATCATGAGATCATCTTCTCCAGCGATGTCGAACCAATTTGTAATAAAATTTGTTTCACCCCTCCATTGATTCTTCCACTCACAAAAATCTCCGTAATATGGATGGTCGATGAATTCGAAGCACTCCCAGCCATCATCGCAGCACGGCGGTGCTATCCATTGATCAGTATTACGTGTTGTTCCACCGGAGATGATAGAGACATCCATAGTGTATGTTGTGTCGGGATATTCAGGGGGAGCAATAGCACTAACCCAATTCACTGCCAATCTATTCAATGCAGGCACATCAAACTGATTGTTATCATCGCTCTCCTCTGCGAGATCGTTTTGAGGGTCTATAACCACGCTGTATCCGTCGCTCATCATTTCACGAGCAAAACCGATGTTGGGCCACTCAAACGCGAACACGTCCCAGGGTTCCATACTCACGCCTGTCCACCAAGCATCTGTACCAGACAAGGAGCGCCCATCGGGGAGATTTATCTGAATATCCAGATTACGGTTATCGATTGTCCCCTGACCGATGTTTTCTACAACCACAAGCAAGCGCTCGTTTTCTGGATCATGAACAACATCGTTTATCGTCAGGTCAGGTAGAGGACGGCAGTAATAACCACGGCTCCAGCCGCGATATCGATCGTCCTCCTCAGGGACTTCGTTGCCCGGATCCAAGAGCACACAAGCTCCCAAAGGAGGATCCGGGCCTGGAACCAGATCGGGGTGCTTCAGAATCGTGGTATCGCCAGGCATTAGTATGAATTCCGGGAAGACGTAGCCGCCGATGGGATCGCCTGATTGCCAGCTCACCATTATTACCAGGTCGCGCGCCGGCCAGGTGGCCGCGCCGGAATTTAGCACATGAATCTCGAGCTGGCCGGTGGCTTCGTCAACTGTCAAATCGGTTATTTCCAGATATGGCAAGGGTGGCTCTCCGCCAGGTTCTCCAACGGGTTCGCCGAAGAGGATATTAAAAGAAACCCTCACTCGGCATTCTTCATTTGGTGAAGAAATCACCCGGCTGTGAGGGGTGTTGAGGTCTTCACTTGGTACAAGTTCCTGCGCACCGCAGATCAGGTCATCGTTTATGCCACCGCCTGGGTCATCGTCCCAGATTTCGAAGCCCACTGTCAGTGCCTCCCCAGTAGGCACATCCGCCATGATGCGTGTGGCAGTAATTTTCCATAAGGCATAGGTCCAGGTACGGATGTCATACTCGGTGTCGTGGTACAGTGGCATCGCGGTACAAATGGATCCTCGCGAGTCACAGCGTCCATCGAAACCAATGAGTTGATCATCCACGTAAAAGCTGCCGAAGGCTGGGCCTACGGCATTAGTCATATCCTCATCTTCCCCCAGGTATTCCGTTGTCAGGGTTTCAAAGGTAACAGTGATAGCACGGTTACAGGCTTCTTCACCAAGGTCGCCCGTGGTGAAGGTCACAGCAGGCATTGCAGCGGGTGATTCATGCTCCTCCCATACTTCGTCATAGTAGTAGGCAGTTGCGGTGAAGTTATATTCCTCCCCACAGGGCGGATGGTACCACTCATATGGCAGGTACGTTTCACGGGCTTCAGGGGGTTCGCTCCATTGCAGGTTTCCGTTTAGGTAGATGTAGAAGCCGTCAATTTCGTGCTCATCTGGGCGGGGGTCGTAATCCCAAATCAGCGACCAGCCTCCTTTACGGAGATTCGTAGGCGGGGTCATGCTGGGATCCAGGATAAAAGGAACGCGCATCGAACCGTCACGGCTGACACGATAGTCAAGGGTGAAGGAACCTTCGTCACCTGAACTGGAGGCTTGCCGGGTGATACCATCCCAGGTTGCGATGTTAAGATTCAACCCCCCTAAAGGCACAGCATCTGTACCACCTCCGCTGATCCCTTCGCAAGTGACATCAAAAGGCAGAGGCTGGTTACCGGGCCAGGAGATAATGAGCGCGCGCTCGTCAGCCAGAAATTCTTCAACGTTCCAGGTAGTGCTTCCCAAGGAACGAAAAGATTCGTCAGTGGACTGGTCGAAGTCTGCATCGGGATACCAGCGCGGGTCGCCCTCTCCAACGCCGACGTAACAATGCAGGCTCTCGTAAGCCGTGTCGGTTTGCAAAGCCAGGGCTTCGATTTTCAGGCTGACTGCCTCGCCTGTGCCAGGCGGTACGAGCGGTTCTAAGCCCCATATTCCCAGGATACTGGCCATAGAGTCGGGAGCGGCAGCTTCAGGTTCGGGTGGGGATGCGGACGACTCAGGTGAAGGAGGCTCCGTTGGGGGTTCAGATTCACTACCGCCTGGGATGATTTCTTCCGGGACAAACACCAGGTCACCAGGGGCTGGATCGCCGCCAGTCGCTGAGCTGGTAAGATCACCTACATCCACACTGTAATCATTGGCGATGGATTTCAAACTCTCTCCTGGTGCGACGATGTGCGTTATTAGAATCTCTTCCTGAACAACGGCCTCGATGACTTTAACGGCGATCGTGGCTTGCCCTGGCACGCCGCGGGCGGAGAAAGCCCGCACCACCAGAACGTGCTCGCCCAATGTGACGGGTTCCCAAACGGTGTTCAAAACCAAAAGGCTGAGTGCATCATCCTGTGCTTCCTGTGCGTGAACGAAAACATCATCAGCCCAAAATTCAATGCGTTCGACGCCGCCAGAAAGGCGAGCTGTGGCATGAACCGTTATGCCCTCCCCCAAGGAGATTCGCTCCCGGTTGAATGGATTATGGATTAGCACCAACGGGCGGTCGTTTTTGGCGCGACCTCGCAGGGGGATGTACAACAGGGTGGAGACTATGATGCAGACCCCTATCACGATCAGGATGCCCAGCGCCCAGACGCCGAGTTTGCGGCGCGATTTTTTCATCGATATTTTCCTCCTCAGCATTCGGATTGAACAGGCATTACGACAGTGGAATAAGGAAAGTAAACCAACCTGACCAGTTACCCATATTGCCCACGCCATCCTTAGCCCGCACTCGCCAGCGATATTCCCAGCCACATTCCACAGAGATTTCTTTTTCGGTCCCACCGATACCTTTAAATACGCTGCCGGAGACGCTGCTCCAGTTGTTGTCGCCAGGGTGGCGCTGCACTTCGACTTGATATTCTGCGATACCGCTTTTGTCTGAAACGACTTCCCAGCGTAGCATCAAGCTACCCACGCAGCCCAAATTGCTTTTGTTGAGCGGCTTGAGAGGATTCGGTGAGGGCGGAGGGGTGGTTTCTGAAGCCGGTGCAGATGACTCGCCACCGCTGCTGCTCTCTCCGGAGGAGCTACTCTCATTGGAAGAGCCGCTATCACTGCTGGGTGATTGGTCTTCTGGAGTGGCGCACTCTCCTGTCACAAGGATATCAACTCTGCGCCAGCGGTGAAGAATAGATAATTCTTCGCGACAGGGAAAGCCAACGGGGCGATAAT
>CAYWIC010000094.1:0-20232 GCA_964458115.1 uncultured Anaerolineales bacterium
GGTGCTCGTTTTAATGGGAGGCGCGCTGGTTGCTCCTTTTGTCGAGGAGGTTATCTTCAGGGGCTTCATCTTCGCTGGTCTGCAAGAGCGTTACGGTTGGAAGGTTTCGGCCGTGATCAGTGCGGCTCTTTTCTCTTTGATCCATTTCCAACCCACAGCGATCGTGCCTATTTTTATCTTGGGTCTAATCTTTGCCTATTTATACTTCCTGAGTGGCTCAATCTGGCCGGCGGTGATTATGCACATGAGCACGAATGCGCTTGGTTTAGGGATTGTCTATCTAGCGGTTGAATTTGGGGTCATGGATCTATCAATTTTGCGATCCTGGATGCACTAAATGAGAAATAGCTTAGAGTGTTCCTACAATCAACCCTCCCGGCTGGACAACCCCAAGGTGCTATGGCAAAATTTGGGGCGTTATTCAAGAAATATTTTTGCTGAAGGAGCACTCCATGCAAAGTCGACAAGCCATCGCAGAGAGACGTCGCAAGCGTAAGAAACAACAACGTTTGACAACCATCCTGATTGTCAGCGGGGTTGCCTTAATTCTTGCGGCCATGTTGATGCTGCCTACCCTCCAACGTTCTCTCTCTCCCCTTGACGAGATTACGGTCCCCGAGCTTATTTCCCGCCCCACCACCTCAGGCAATGCCATGGGTGATCCCAACGCCCCAGTGGTTATCGAAGAGTTCTCTGATTTTGGTTGCGGTCATTGTGGCAATTTCTCAACCAGCACCGGCGAGTTGATTGCTAACACGTACGTGGCAAACGGCCAGGTATATTTTATTTCTCGTTCGGTTGGCAGTATGTTGAGCCAAACGACTTCGCCGTCTCTGACAGAGGCTGCCTACTGCGCCGGGGATCAGGGTAAGTATTGGGAATATCACGACCTGATCTATGCCAACCAAATCGCACTCTATTCCAGCCCCAATGCGCCGGTAGATCGCTATATCCAATCCTTTGCAGAAGAACTTTCACTCGATTTAGACGAGTTCACCGCTTGTATAGATGGCGATAAATATCAAGAGCAAATTCAACAGGATCAGATCGATGCTGTTCAAGCGGGGATCAACTCCACCCCTAGCTTCGTGATCAACGGCCAGTTGTTAGTGGGCAATCGTCCTGCTGAAGAATTTCAGGCTGTGATTGACTCAGCGCTTGCAGACCAATAATAACCATAGTTTAAAGAAATAATGGGTGTAAGCAGCTCGTTGCCTGCACCCTTGTTCATTTAAATCCCCTGAAGGTTCCATCAGCCGATGATGGAAATGGTTTCCAAAACCTTTGTGCCCAGCTCCAGGTTTCCCGAAAATTGTACCTTTTCCCTGGCTTCTTCCAAGAGGATGCCTTTGGTGAAGACCCTCCAGGCCACATCGTCAGGTATCGAAACACTAGCTTGGGTATTCTCCGCTAGACCATCAAAAAGCCTCCAGCCCTCAGGCTGAGCAGATAAGACCCAATTTCTGTTCACCGAGCCTGTGGTGCAGATTTGAATGGCGACATTTCCCTTTGAGCTGATGCTCCCAAAGGTGCGCGGCACACCCAAAATGAATGCATCCAAGATAGGGGCCAGGAAGCGGGCATCCTTCAGGCCTGGTTTTCCTACTGCGTCACGGATATGCTGCTGGTGATGCCAACGTTCTGTGTACTCTCGAGCTATATCGAGCCAGTTCGGGGCTGGGTCTGGCCCAACCCAATCCACAGGAACGCCAAGTTCGTCCGGATCCATGGATTGAAAATGTTGGTTCCCCTGTCTTCCGGTGAATTTAATCAAGTCAATCAATAATTTGGGGCTCATATTTCGAGCGCTTTCCACCCAGCGGGCATTGTGATCATTGACGAGTTGAACAATGCTCTCGAAGGATTCAATCACCTCAAAACCAGAGAATTGATCTCTTCTCCAAGACAGGTTGCCGATTTCCACACCCAGCAAATGGGCACAGACATCTTTTACAGACCAGGGTGAACAAATGGTCGGTTTCCCCCAATCATCAATATCTAGATCAAGCAGTAATGCGATCAGATTATCCAATAATTCTGGGAATAGGTGAGAGACAATTACAGGTTTGAGTGGTTTCATATTTCCTTACTTTGTTTCCTATTTTTTTGCCATTTTGAGCGACTTCAGGGAGCGAAGAATCTCCTGTTGTCGCTTCTGTTGGCTAAGATTCTTCGGTACTGCGTACCTCAGAATTTCGTTTCTAGATAATCAGAAGTTCAATTTCTCTGCTCCCCTTCGGGAGTGCTGCGCGAAGAAGTTGAACTTCTAAAAATTTACTCTAGTAACATGCCCATCTGATGTACGTCAACAAAATCAGCATCATATCTTCTTTTCATGTACCGCCGCAGCGTTCCTTCCGCTTTAAACCCCAATTTCTGGTAAAAGTGGATCGCCCGCTCGTTATCGGCTTCGACTCTCAGTTCGATACGTTTCACTCCATCCATGTGGAGATCACTGATCAGTTCTTGCATGATTTTTGCACCGATCCCCCGGCCTTGATGAGATTTCTTTATTCCGAAAGCCCCGATGTAAGCGAGATGTTTCAGGCGATGTTTAAAACGGCTTACAACCAGCGCAGAAATCACTTCGCCTTCAAACTCATAAACCTGTAAACCACCTTGACCGATCATCTCTTCGAAGATTGGTTGAAACTCTTCCTTGCTGATGATTTCGAAATTTGCATATGGGTTCACGGTTTCATCCATGTAAATCTCATACACTTGATCAAAATCTTCGGGCAAAGTATTTCTGCGCATAGCCGTAAGCTATTTCTAGCCTGTCTAACTGGGTTTATCCCAGATTATAGGCGACTTTTATCTCAGTCAATTGTCCTTCCGTGATCGAATCCGGTTGACCGAGTTGGAGGGCTTGATGATATGCCTGGAATCCTACTTCGGCGTTGAAGGCCATATCGAAGGCGTGATCTAAATTCGAGCCTATAGCCACCAGGCCATGTTTTCGCAGCAAGATGACTTTTAGTTCTGGGCGAGATTTGAAGATCTCTACGGTGACCTCACCCGCCTTGGGAGTGCCAGGGCAAGCCCAGGGGGCAACCGGGATCGGCGCGCCGCAAACGACCAGTTCCAGGTTTGCGATAGGGATGTCGTTTCCCAGCATAGCGAAAGTAATCGCAAAGCTAGAGTGGGTGTGGCATATGCTGCCAACATCGGGTAAATTGCGATAGATGGCGGTGTGCATCGGAGTCTCTGAAGATGGCTTTGGCCCTTCGATGAGATTTCCCTCCAGATCGACGATCGATATGTCTTCTGCTTTCATTGTGCGATACTTGATACCGCTTGGTGTGATCGATACCAGACCCTCTTCAGCGCGGGCGCTGATGTTCCCGGCGGACATACGGATGAGGTCGACTTCGTTTGCTTTTAGTACAGTATCGAGCAGTTGTTCTCGAGTTAATTTGAAAATCATTCCTTTTCTCCAAAGTGACGATTCGAATAAAGCTTGCCTAAAAAAGGAGTACAGATGTGGCAACACCACATCTGTACTCCTTTTTTAGAATATTTTCCTATATCAATGCTAGTGCCTGATCCAGGTCTGCGATCACATCTTCAACGTTCTCAATACCCACCGAGAAGCGGATCAGCGAATCGGTGATGCCAAATTCCAGCCGGTCTTCGGGGGTCATGGCCGCGTGAGTCATACTGGCAGGATGCTGGATGAGTGAATCAACATTTCCCAAGCTGACTGCCAGGGTGATCAGCTCCAGGCTTTGCATCAAATTCACTCCGGCTTGGTACCCACCGTTTAGCTCGAATGAGAGCATCCCCCCATATCCATTGAACATTTGCTTTTTCGCGACCTGGTGTCCAGGGAAATTGCCCAGGCCAGGATAATATACTTTTGATACTTTGGGCTGTTCTTCGAGCCAATTCGCGACGGCAGCTGCATTTTCGATGATGCGCTCCATTCGCAGCTCGAAGGTTTTGAGACCGATATTCGTCAGCCAGGCATCAAAAGGGCTGGCGCAGCCGCCAAACACTTTGGACATCAGGGTTAGGCGTTCGTCGGTAGGGTGAAAGAATTCGGGGTGGCGTGAGATCGTCGCGCCGCCAATAATGGTGCCATGCCCGCCAAGATACTTGGTGGTAGAGTGCAGAATAACATCAACACCCTGGTTGAAAGGTCGCTGGCAGTAAGGCGTTGCGAAGGTGTTGTCAATGAACGTCCAGGCCTTGTGCTCTTTAGCTAAATCCGAGACTGCTGCAATATCGACGATTTGCATGGCGGGGTTGGCTGGGCTCTCCAAATAGACGACGGCGGCCTGAGGATGTTTATGGAAGGCGGCTTTCCATTCATCCATGTCGCTCCCCTCAACCCAAACCACGTTGATGCCATACTCAGGTGCGATCTTTTTCATGAAGTTATACGAGTTGCCATAAAGCATTTTTTGGGTAAGAATGGTGCTACCTTTACCAACCCGGGCCATCAGCGCGCTGGTTATGGCGGCCATGCCCGAAGCATACATCCGCCCCTTGACCACCTCATCAACGTCAGCCTCAGGGTTGGCCTTTAATAAATCGATCCCTTCCAGTGCAGCCAGTTTTCGGGCCAGTTGGCGCGCATTCGGGTTGTCGCCCCGAGTGTAGCTGAATCCAGGATCTTCGCCTGCGAAGATATCGGCTCCGGTTTGAACATCGGGGAATACGAATGTCGAGGTCTGGTAGATGGGTGCGAGGTGGGCCTGACTTGGGTTGTCTTTTTCTGTAAATTGGGTCACCAGGGAGCCCATACCTAGCTTGTGTGGATTCTTGTTCATTTGAATTTCCCTCCGATGGCGCGTACTTCTGCTTTGATGGCTTCTTCATCCAGGGTGATCATTTCCCCATCCTCGAGGTGGATGACCCCGTCGATCAGCACGGTATCGACATCCGCTTTGTCCACTGAATAGACCACGTGAGCATAGATATCATGACAGGGTGTCAGATGGCTCTTGTCGAAATCGATGATAGCCAGGTCTGCACGTTTGCCTGGTTCTAGCGAGCCGAGGGTTTCATCAAGCCCGTAGGCCTTGGCGCCATTGATGGTCGCCATTTCAATGGCCTGCATGGTGGTGAGCAGCTCTGGATTTTCATTGGCGCCCTTCTGTAAAAGGGCCGCCGTCCTGACTTCTCCCAACAAATCCAGATCGTTGTTCGAGGTAGCGCCGTCGGTGCCAATGCAGACATTGACACCCGCTTCGATCATATCTGCAATTCGGGCGATGCCTGAACCCAATTTAAGGTTGCTCTCCGGGCAGTGAACGACGTTCGTGCCGGTTGCGCTGAGTAAAGAAATTTCAGCATCATCCAATTTGACACAATGTGCCAGGATGGTACCGTTGTCGAGCAGCTTGTATGACTCTAACAGGTCGATGGGTGTTTTCCCGTATTGCTCGCGAACGATATCAATTTCAGCTTGATTCTCTGAAGCGTGAGTTGTGAAAGGAACACCATATTCCTGTTTGAATTCGTACACCTTGTGCATCATTTCTGGCGTGGTGGTATACGTGCTCTGCGCCTGCACGATGGAATGGACGTATTGGTAATCTTTGATATGGTCCAAAACTTGATGCGCGGTGCCGATCATCTCGTCGAAGTCAGGGTCGCCAATGCCAGTGATGGGCGGACCGGAGATCAGCCGATAGCCAATCTCTTCAGCCAGATCGATGACAGCCATATAGTGCCAGTACATATCGTGGACACAGGTCACGCCGCCGCGGATCATTTCTGCCACGGCCAACTCGGAACCCGCGCGCACGCTCTGCTCATCGAGCATGCTAAGCTCATAATGCCAGACTTTTTCTAGCCATTTCTGTAAGACGAGGTCTTCCACCAGGCCCCGGAATAGCGTCATAGCGATGTGGCTATGCGCGTTGATCAGGCCAGGGATGATGACTTTGCTATCGGCTCTGATCGTTTTTGCGGCCGAAATATCATCAGGCACATCATCCGCCGCAAAAATGGCTTGGATTGAGTTCCCGGATATGGCCAGCGTGCCATCCTTGATGACGCGGCGTTTGGCGTCCATGGTGACGATGGTCCCCCCGGTGATGAGTATGTCATATTTGTGTGGTGAGTTCATAGATTGATTCTAAATAGAAATCCCGAAAAAAGGATTCCCAGGTATTTCCTGATAGATTCATATAGAATTCGGGGCGGGTGATCACCCGCCCCGAAAACTGCTTGAAATTCGTACGGTTTTGGTTAGAGTTCTTCCTCTTCGGTGAACTGCTCGCGCCCTGAAAGCATGAAGCTAGAGATCAAAATCAGGAGCAGGAAGGGAAGCACAGCCAGCCAAACGGCCAACTGTCCGGAGCTGCCAGCAAAGCCATATACTTGCTGGCCAGCGGCACCAACTGCTACCAGGATACCGACGATCAGGCCGCCCAGGGCGCCGACGGTCATCAGTACGGAGCCCAGGTTGACGGCGAAACCCTTGGCGACATCTTCTACATCCATGATGTCGGTCCACAGCAAACCCCAGCGTTGCACGCGGGTGTAGAACAGGCCCACCAGGATGGGTCCCAGGACGACAGCCGCAGCGAAGTTGTTGACCGTGATGGTGATACCCAGGAATGCGAAGGGCACGATGCCAGCCAGATCGAGGTACCAGGAAATGATGATGGCGCAGGCAGCGGATGCCACCAGAGCAACAATCTCGAACGCCAGGATTTTTTGCCAGCTATTCATCTTGGGAGCCATGTCATCTTTCTTGACTAGACCAAAGGTTGCACCCCACATCTTGTAGGGGACAAAGCCCAGGAAGAAGTTTCCGAAGAAACCAAAGATGGAGCCAATTCCCAAGGAGCCGCCGAACATGTCGCCGATCAGGTTGCCGATGGCAGAGCCCCAGGCGCCAGCCGGACCAAATAGCAGGCCGAAGACGGGCGGGAATACATTCGCCGGGCGAACTTCGGTAATGCCGGGGACGATGACGATGCCGCCCTTAAAGGCGATCAGGAAAGCGGCGTAAATTGCCGCCGAAAGAGCCACCAAAATGATCATTCTGGTGTTCTTCCACATGGTAATGACTTCTTTCATTTTTAACTCCTCGATACACTAAGATTTGAATAGTTAATAACTTTCGTACGACGACAAAAAATCAATTTTCTTGGGCGCGTCACACTCCTTTCTTAAATGGGGTAGCTGGCCAACCGAGTTGGCCATTGTGGGGAAGATTATCCGCCCAACAAGGGTGGGCTGGCTACCCGAATTGCGTACATCAGTAAATATTCTCTAATTACAACAATCCTCGTCGGACGTTGTCTTTAACGTTTCGATGAAAAGCGCCATGAGGCTGGCTTTGAGTTTGTCGAAATCCTCAGATGAGCCAACAAAATTGATCGTCTCTTCGATGCCGGCGGCCCAGTTGACCGAGAAGGCTACGGCCGCGTAGCATAAGTCTAACTCTCGGGCAAGCGTGGCTTCGGGGACGCCCGTCATGCCCACCACGTCGCCACCTAATTGGGAATACATGCGAATTTCGGCGGGGGATTCTAGTCTCGGTCCGTTGGTACTCACGTAGACGGACTCGGGGATTAGTTCCAGGCCAAAGCTGGGCGCCAGCTCTAAAAGTCGTTCGTTCAGCGCTGGGCAATAGGTGATGCTCATATCGATATGTTTCAGGCCGCTCTCCCCACCGTCGAAAAATGTGCCCTCACGGTTGGATGTGAAATCCAAGAAATCTGTCACCAGCGCCAATCCCAAAGGTGGGATCTGGCGATTGATCGATCCAACGGCATTTGCCGCCAGGACACGTTTTACGCCTAGGATCTCCAGTGCTTTGATATTGGCTCGATAGTTGACTTTGTGGGGTGGTGTATCGTGGTTGATGCCATGTCGGGCGAGGAAGATCAGGTTCTCCAATTTTCCCTGCGCTCGATAGACAAGGGCTTTGCCAAAGGGGGTTTCGACAATCTCCTCTTGGAAAGTCGTGCCGGGGATTTCATAGATGGCAGTTCCAGCGATGATAGCTACAGGCATTTAAGGCTCCTTGTGTCAGGTTATGCTTTGACAAAATGACGTTTCAGATCATACGGACTTAAAATACCATGCATAGATATAACACCGGAAACCATATATGGAGGCGTTATATCGAAGGTTGGATAATAAGCCGGAATCTCGTCGATGGTAGTAGGTACACCTCGGGCAGCCCTGATCTCTGCGGGGTCGCGCATTTCGATCTCGATAGAGGCGCGGTCTGGGCTTTTGAAATCGGGCCCCCACATGAAAACAAAGTAGGGGATGCTGTGGTGGTGTGCGGCGATAGCGTTCTGGAAGGTGCCGATCTTGTTGCAGACGTGTCCGTCGAGAGTGATCAGGTCTGCAGCGGTGAAATATTTATGAATTTTGCCTTCGGACATGACATGCGCGGGCATATTGTCTGTGATGATCTTTACGGGGATGTCTAATTCGTGCAGACTGGGGGCAGTGAGGCGCGCGCCTTGGAGGTAGGGCCTTGTCTCCGGGGTGTATACCAGGATGTTCTTGCCCTCTTGTTGGGCGAAGGCCATGGCCAGGATGAAGGCTGTCTCGGCGAAGCACATGGTTAGGACCCCATCGCCGTCATCGACCAGGCTAGCGCCCAGGCGAGCGCGATACTCGTAATTTTCGTAGACCTTGTCGCGGATCTTGTTCATCCAGTTGATGATGGCGTCCTCCATGGAACGCCCTTTACTCCCTGCTTTTTCTGCGATCTTCAAGGTGTCATCGAGACGGCGTGCCATGGCAGTGTTGGTGGGGCGCGTATTGGTCAGCCGATTTTTGGCTTTGCGCAGGTAATCCATGGCTTCATTGAAGGATTTTCCTTCGACTTCCTTGGCGGCCATGGCCATGGCAAGCACAGCCGCTACCCATGGACCGCCGCCTTGGGTGACCATGTCTTCGATCGCGCGCGCTACGCTTTCGACATCATCACAGCGCAGGAACTCTTTGGAAAAAGGATATTTGCGTCGGTCGCCGATATACACTGTGCCATCTTCATAACGGGCTACATTGTCTCTTTTGAGAACAAAGGGGAGTAATTCGTCTAATGCTTTCGGGTCCATATGATTCCTTTTCTTTCGAGAGCTTTTACTGTAATGTAAGCAGTTAAGGTATGTATATTTCCATCCACAAAAATAACCAACTGTCACTCTGAGCGTAGCGAAGAGTCTCCCCCCCTCCGGGCGGAGTTTCTTCACCCCTTATGGGGTTCAGAATGACAATTCGATAATTTTTTCATTATTGTAATAAATCTTCAAAGAGTGATTCACTTAGAACTTGGTCAGACCGGCGATATCGCCGAAGTCTTGGAAATTCAAATACAGGCAGACTGCATATACGATTAGGCCAAATGCCAACGTAATCACATCTCTCCTTGCCATTTCCATTTTCAGGAAGAACGTGCGATCATCCCTGGCCCCAAACCCTTTTGATTCCAGCGCCATGCCAAAGACATTGGTGCCCCGGATCGTCGAAATGAACACCGGAATCAGCAAAGGGATATATTTTCGGATGCGTTCGAGAATGCTGCCGCTTTCGAGATCCAGACCACGGCTGCGTTGAGCCTGGGAGATCGTGTAAATGCTCCCAGAAATGGTGGGAACCATACGCAGGGCTGTTGAAATCGCGAAGCCAACCCGGTAAGGTAGTCCCAGCTTGATCATCCCCAGCACCAGCTCCTCGTTGCGCGTGGTGCTGAGCAAGTTCATGCCACTGATGATCATGAACAGGATCAGCATCGTGCGAGCCAGACTGTAGAGCAGAGATTCGAGGTCGACGAACCAGAACAGATGCGTTTCGCCACTGGCGAAAACATTCCACATGATCACGCTGGTGATGGTCAGGATGGTTAGTAAAAATCGGATGCGCCAAATGTTGACCCAGGCGCGGGCCAGTGTGTTTTGCAGCAAGATAAGCAGGGCAATCGGTAGGATAAAACGCGGATCTTCGAAGAGCACCAGTGCCAGGAATGATAAGAGGAAAAGCAAAATCTTCGTGCGTCCATCAAGACGGTGGATTACGGTATCAATGTCAAGGTAGAAATCGATATTCATCAGTTAGCTCCTGTCGATGCAAGAGATCATTTCGTCAGGGAAAAGGAACGTTTTCCCTAATTGGTTGCTGAATTGTACAAAGTGCGGGGGACGCAGGAAAGAATCTTTAAGTGTTTCTTCCTGTGCAAAGACTTCCCTGGTCGTGCCTGTCAATAATATGCGCCCATCTTTGATAACGAATACCTTATGAGCGTATTCGGCAACAACCCACATGTGGTGGGTTACGAAAATGATTGTGCTGCCCTGGTCATTGAGCTTGCGGACCATATCCATCATGCTGCGCTGTTCTTTATAATCCAGACCGGTAGTAGGTTCATCCAGGATGAGCACATCAGGCTGGACGGCCAGGACCGAGGCTACCGCCACGCGTTGGCGCCCGCTTTTGGTCAGACTGAAGGGGTCTTCTTCTTCGAAACCGATCAGACCAACGGCTTCTAGAGCTTCTTTGACTCGCTGATCGACCTCTTCTTCGGGGACTTCGCGCAACCGCGGCCCGAAGGCGATTTCATCATAGACCATCTCAGAGAAGATCTGGTGATCGGGATTTTGGAAAACGTAGCCAACTTTCTGGCCGATTTTGAAAACGCCGTGTTCTCTTGTGTCCAGGCCATTGACGGTGACATCTCCCTTTGTGGGCATTAACAAGGCATTGAGATGTTTGGCGAGCGTGGTCTTTCCACTGCCGTTTTGGCCTACGATGGCGACAATTTCACCTTCGAAAATATCTAGGTCAATACCTTTGAGCGCCTGAACTCCGTTGGGGTAGGTATGCTCCACCCCACGGCAGCGCATCAGGGGTTCTGTTGATTGATGAGACGATCGCTTATCATTTTCCAGGAGTTGTGCATACTGTTCTTCATTTATGTTCCAGCCTGTTCCCTGGTAAGTTCGTAGGCCTTCTTCCGGCGTGAGCGGGAGTTCAGGGTGATCCATATTCTTGAAGAATTTTGGAATCCCCAGGGGCATTACTCCAAGCTCCTCGAGCAATTCGACCTCCCTGAGGATATCGCCCATCTGCCCTACTCGAACCAACTTACCATCTTCGATCAGGGCAATCCGGTCAGCGTGCAGGGCTTCTTCGGTCTCGTGCTCGACAACAATCAGGGTGATATCATCGCGCTGGCGCAACTGGTTGGTGATGTCGAATATCCCCTGCTTGCTGATCGGGTCAAGGTCGGTGGTCGGTTCGTCCATGACCAGGATATTTGGCTGCATGGCGAGCACCGAGGCAATGGCCAGTTTCTGTTTCTGCCCGCCGGAGAGGGTGAAGGGTGGCCGGTTGCGGAATTCTTCCAGCCCGACATAAGCCAGGTTTTCCTCGATGCGTTTCCCAATTTCCTCCCGCGGTACGGCGAAGTTCTCCGGCCCAAAGGCGATCTCTAATTCGACGTTCGTGGAGAATAACTGGGCTTCGAAATCCTGGAAAACTATGCCAACGTTTTCTGCTAATTGGGGCACGCTCGAATCGGCTGTGTTTGTGCCTTGGATGATGACATCCCCCTTGATAGCACCTCTCATGTAATGGGGAATGAGGCCATTAAAGCAGGTCGCCAGTGTGCTTTTCCCAGCTTCACTGGCTCCCATGATGACCACGAACTCCCCTTTGGAAATGTCGAGTGAAATGCCATCGAGGGCCAATTTCTTTTCGCCTCGATACCTGAATTTGAGTTCTTTGATGGAAACAGTAGGATCAGACATAACTCTCCTGATTGAACCTAAATATTTTCGTAAAATGCTGAGGCCGGTTTCTCGACCGAGCCAAACACGGTCTGGTACCCCAATGGTATGCTATGCGAAGACCGGTTCAAGTAAACTATTAATAGGTGCTTATACTTTCGAATTTTGGAAAGCCGGCCCGTTCATCATGGCTTCCCAAATGAGCTTCTCTTTATCAACTGTGCTGGAGATATCTTGCATGGCCAGCCCGACGTACAAGGCATGGATAATGGCGTATTGAGCGATCCTCGAGGCGATCGTCTCTACGCGCGTTTCATGCGATACCGAGAGCAATACAACATCGGCAAACTCTGTCAGCTTCGAGCCTGTGTTGCCCGTAATGACAATTGCGCTGGCACCAACAGATTTGGCCTGAGCGGTTGTCCGAATGGGATCCTCTGAGTCGCCAGTCTGCGAGATCACGATCACCAAGTCATTCGCGGAGAGTAGGGCACTCTCCATCACCTGAATGTAGGAATCAGTTTGTACATGACAATTTAACCCCAAACGCAAGAAACGGTTGTACATTTCATTGGCCATTGGGCCTGAAGTGCCCACGCCAACGATCAGGATGCGGGTCGCGGCGATGATCAGGTCAAGAGCCTGCTCATAGCTAGGCTCATCTAAAACAGCCATCGTGTCCCTCAGGGCTTGGATCGAGCTGTTGAAGACCTTCCTGGCGATAACGCCTGGGGGATCTCCTTCGACGACTTCGTCCAGGATTTGCTCAGGGAGATTTGGGAGCGTCTGGGTGAGGACGATTTTGAATTCCAACCAGCGTTTGTACCCGATCGAGCGACAGAAACGCAGCACGGTGGCGTCGCTGACGCCGCATTCCTGGGCGACATCTGCCAATGTCATTCGGATGGTTTCCTGATAATGTTCGAGGACAAAATCAGCAACTTTTTTCTCGGAAGAAGAAAGTGAAGGGTAAAAGCCTCTTACTTTCGAAAGAACATCACTGTTTGGGGGAGTAGGTGACATAATGTTGATAAATGGTAGTAATACTACTTCCAGACGAAACAATTATGTTGTAGCACTCCGTGATTATAGATGAGTTTAATTATGATGTCAAGCAAGTGGGATCCAGGCGCATTATGGTTCGGGGGGTGATTTCAGGTGAGATAGATAGACAGCCAGATAATTGGTCATTCCGATCAGAGCCACCGTGGCGTAGGGACACCCTTGGTGGGAGTGCCGTTGGCGAGCGGAGTGAGGAATCCCTGATAATGCCATATTCGGATACGAATATGGCATTATCAGGGATTCCTCACCTCTTTGGGGTTCGGAATGACATAGACAGTTGCATGTTTCAATAATTCCCCCAAACTGAAACGTACTAAGGGCTTCGAGAATTATGGTGGACCACTCAAAAGATAAGTCCAAAGGCCTCCACCAAAGCCACGAATAACGGAGCCAGCACAAGGGCGGGCAAGAAATTCCCCACTCGGATGGGTTTGAGTTCCAGCAGGCTGCTGATCGATAATCCAATCAGTAGCAAACCCCCTGCGGCCGTCATCTCCGCCATCATCTCCGCGGTGATCACCGCTTGAGCCTGAGCGGCTAGCAGGCTGATGCCGCCCTGGAAGATGAGCACGGTCAGCGAGGAGAAGAGCACCCCCACACCCAGGCTGGATGCGAAGGCCAGGGATGCAAACCCATCCAGCACAGATTTGATCGCCAGTAACTTATAGTCGCCTGTCAGGCCATCTTGGATTGACCCCAGGATCGTCATCGGCCCAACGCAGAATACCAGCGAGGCGGTCAGGAAGCCGCGGATGAAGCGCTCGCGGGAATCAGACTCAGTTTTGCCTGCTGAGGCCTCGACGGGGTCTCGTCTGTTTCCCATGAAGCGCGCTTCGATGAATCCACCCAGGTTGCTGAGACCGTCCTCGATGCGCCACCACTCCCCAAGGATGCCGCCTACCAGGATGCTACCCAAGACGATAATCGGGGTTTGAGTCTCCAGGAACATTTGCACACCAATGGCGGCAGTGAAAAGACCCAATCCAGCCACTATGGTCTTGCGCACGCGTTCGGGCAAGCGCGAGCCAAAGAGCAGCCCAAGAGTGCCCCCCATAAGTACAGTCGCTACGTTTAATAGTGTGCCAGTCATATACATTTCTGGTCTTGAATATAGAGGGGGGCGAAGCCTCCATCCCTATTTTCAAGCGGTAGTTCTCGTTTGGAACGATTTGGGGAATGTTATTCCTTCACCAAAGTGGGTTTTTCTCTGCCACCAGCCTGCGTCTCGAGTAGCTCCAACGCGAAGCAAAGCGATGAGAGCCGATTGAGGTAGCGCAGCAACTGAGGGTTTTCGATTTCCCCGTCATGAAAGAGAGCTGCCACCCTGCGTTCTGCGCGCCGCACAATCGTGCGTGCCATATCCAGCGCTGCACCATTGGGGGTGTCGCCAGGGATGATGAACTCCTTGGGAGGCTCGATGTTTTCTTGTATAGACGCGATTTGCTCTTCAAGCCAGGTTACTTTGGCTTCATCAATGCTGCGGAATTTGTCGGCATGTTCCGGAAGGGCGGCCACCTCGGACATCAAGGAATACAGATCACGCTGAACCGTAAGGATAATTTCAGCAGCAGTCTTAGTTTTACAATTCGCCCGGGCTACTCCCAACGTCGCTGTGACTTCGTCGATGTTGCCTACTGCTTCGACCCGGGGGTGATTCTTCGGTAGTCGGCCTCCTCCCAGGATGCCGGTGGTACCCTCATCGCCAGTACGTGTATAGAATTTATTCATGGAGGAGATTATATCAGTGAACAACACAATTCCAAAAGTTGAGGGTCTCGGGAGAATTCTTAGAGAACCGATGTGTAGTTTGGAGCACTCTACCTGTTTTCGGGTTGAAATTAGCTACCGCGATCGCTGCAGATAATGTATACTTATGTCGAATGACTTTAACGTTAGAGAGGAATAAATCATGCAAATCCGTTGTTTCAAATGTCAAATGCCAATCGCTTTGGGTCGCGATGTAGTCGCAGAAGCACTCGAATTGGTGAAAAAGGAAAATCTGGCTCACTACGATGTGCGCTGCCCCAAGTGTCGTACGACAAACCGTGTTTCCAAAAAGCAGTTGACCCGCATGGCGCCTAGATTCAACCCGGAAAAGAAGAAAAAATAGTTTTTCATAAACAAGAAAATAAGAAGGCGGGCAACGAGACCGAGGTTATCGTTGCGCCGTCTTTTTGTTTGTCGGGTCTCAAAAATTAGCTCAATGGAATCTCAAAATCACATTTTGCATAGATTGCTTCGAGTGGCAAAATATTTATTTCGAACTCTGCGAACCTGCCTTGAACGGTTTGGCGAACAGAGGGCGGCTGAAGCAGCGGCTGGAATGGCTTTTTATGGATTCTTTTCCATGTTCCCATTACTATTAATTCTGGTGACCTTTGGGGGGTCCTTTCTAGAGAGTGCCCAAGCCCAAGAGCAGGTGTTAGATTTCCTGGTAGGTATTTTTCCGATTTCCGGTGAGGTGATCGAAAAGAATATCCATCAGGTGTTGAACGCCCGAGGCTCGGTTAGGTCTTTCAGTACGATTGCGTTGGCCTGGTCAGGTTCGGCCATTTTTGCCATCCTTGCTCGTAACATCGATTTCGCCTGGGCAACAGCCAAGCAAAGGCCATTTCTCACGCGGCGATTGATCGCACTGTTGATTTTGTTCGTTTTGGTAGTCTTGATGGTGTTACTCATGACGGCTAACACCCTGACCCGGCTGCTACCTGAAGAGCTCAATGGTGCAGCCCAGGTGTTGCTGCAGATGCGCTATTTCTCCCAATTTGCAGTGTGGATTTCTCTCTTCGTATCTTTGTTGACGTTATACCGTTGGGTTCCTAATACTTTTGTCCGATGGACAGAAGGGGCCTGGGGTAGCTTGTTTGCCTCGACTGCCATCGTTGTGACCACCTTTGGATTCACCTGGTACATCCGCAATGGATTCATCAACTACAGCCTGGTGTATGGATCTTTGGGGGCTGTAGCTGCATTGCTCTTCTGGACTTATTTGCTTGCTTTTTGGGTACTATTTGGGGCGTATCTCAGCGCCTCTATCGCAATGCATCATCGCTCAGGGGATGAGAAACCAATAGAACTGTTTCCTGCTTGACAATCCTTGGTGAAGGGGATAGAATAACTTACCAAACGTTCAGTAAGATATGGTAAGGTATCTATGAGTGCACACACAACCCGAGTAGGTAAAGAAAAAATTCTTGATGTTGCTGAAGGCCTGTTCACTGAGCAGGGGTTTAAATCTGTTTCGATTCGAGATATTGCTCAGGCTTGTGGCGTAACCAATGCCGCTTTGTACTATCACTTTGAGAACAAGGAAACACTTTTCGCTGAGGTATTGGAAAATCATGTCAAGCGGCTCAGTGATCACATGCGCCAGGTGACAGCGGAAGAGAATGAAATTCGACCGCAGCTTGTCGCAATGCTGAGCAGGTACACCTCCTTGGCAGGACACCGCCGTTCCCCCATGTTCTTACTGCGGCATAAATCAGAGGGCTTGGATAAGGAAAAAGCCCGCCAGCATCACGGGCAATTGATGCAAGTGATCCTGACCCCAATCGAAGAAATTCTTGAAAAGGCAGTCGAATTGGGTCAATTGAGGCCGCTCCCTGAAGGTTATTCTGTAGCCTCCCTGCTGTTGGGAATGCTGCATGGCATGAGTCAGCATCGTCGCATGTGTTTTCAGGAGAGTATTCATCCCGAAGATGTAGAAGTGGTTGTCGATGTGTTTTGGAATGGGTTGAACGTTCAAACGTGAAACGTTCAATGTATTGATTGGATTAGGAGTGTATGTCCATATGAAATATGTGAGTAGAGCGTTAAGATATTTATTCAATTACTGGCCGGTGGCGCTGGGTGGGGGTCTGGCGCTGTTGCTAGTCAATTTGGCGAACCTGGCTACACCGCAGTTATTGCGACTTCTAATAGATGAAGGCATCAGCGAACTCAATCTGAATCGAGTTTGGCAGGTGGCCGGTGCCCTGGTAGGCGTGGCCTTTGTGCGCGGCATATTCAACTTCTTGCAAGGGTATTGGTCGGAGGTGGCCTCTCAGGGAGTGGCCTATGACCTGCGCAACACCATCTTCGAGAAATTGCAAAAACTGAGCTTTTCCTACCATGACCGTTCGCAGACCGGCAAATTGATGACCCGCATGACCTCGGATGTCGAGATGGTGCGGCACTTTGTGGGGCGTGGCGCTTTGTTGCTGGCCTCGGCCATCCTGATGCTGTTGGGTACCCTGGCGGTCATGTTCTGGATGAACTGGAAACTGGCGCTGATCGTCTTCGGGATTGTGCCCATAATTCTGGTGTTCTTCAGCGTATTTGTACGCAGGATCATGCCCGTCTCCTCCAGAGTGCAGAAGAAACTTGGCGCGCTCAACACCATCTTGCAAGAAAACCTGGCAGGGATGCGTGTAGTCAAGGCATTCGCTCGCGAAGAGTACGAAACTGCCCGCTACCTGGCCCAGAATGAAGAGTTGCTCGATGAGAATGTAAATTTGATCAAACTGTTCTCGTCGGTTTTTCCACTGATCTTTTTCATCGCCAATCTGGGAATGGTGGCCGTGGTTTGGTTTGGGGGGCTTGAAGTAATCGGCTTGCGACTAAGTTTAGGTGAGTTGGTGGCTTTTACTGGCTACCTGGGCTTCATGCTGGTTCCCATTTTCCAGATGGGCATGATCGGGGCGATGCTCTCCAGGGCAGAGGCTTCGGCACAGCGCCTCTTCGAGGTGGTCGACGCTCGCTCTGAGGTGGAAGATAAGCCTGATGCTTTCCCTCTACTAAATTTAAAAGGCCGAGTGGAATTTGATGAGGTCAGCTTCCGTTATGTGGGTGGGCAAGAAGACGTCATTCAGGATGTTGATTTCATTGCCGAACCCGGACAAACCATTGCCATTCTTGGTCAGACTGGTGCGGGGAAATCATCGATCATCAATCTGATCCCGCGCTTTTACGATGTCACCGGCGGTGCAGTGCGTATCGATGGGTACGACGTGCGCGATGTCCAGTTGGATTCGCTGAGGAAGCAGGTCGGCATCGTTTTGCAAGAAACCACGCTGTTCTCAGGCACGATCCGTGAGAACATCGCTTACGGTCGCCCCGAGGCTAGCGATGATGAGGTCGTCCATGCCGCCCAGGCCGCTCAGGCCCACGAGTTTATCGCTGAGCTACCCGAAAGCTACGACACCATGGTAGGGGAGCGCGGCGTGGGTTTATCGGGCGGGCAGAAACAGCGTGTTGCCATCGCCCGAGCTTTGTTGGTCGATCCAAGGATTTTGATCCTGGATGACAGCACCTCCTCGGTTGACGCCGAGACAGAATATAAAATCCAACAGGCTTTGGAGATCTTGATGCAGGGACGGACCAGTTTCGTGATCGCCCAGCGGATCAGCACGGTTCGCAACGCCGATCAAATCTTGCTGCTAGGTGAAGGAAATCTGGCGGCCCAAGGAACGCATGAGGAACTGATGCAAACAAGTGAGTTGTACGTAGAGATCATCGAAACACAATTTGGGGATACCGGCGCAATGGCACCGGTGGCAGTTGAAGAGGAGGTGGCGCTATGATGGGCCCCATGCATGGTATGAGACGTGTTGCCGAGAGCGAAGACGAGCAAGCCAAAGATCGTGGGGCAGTTGTCCGCCGCCTGGTGCGTAATTTGAGACCTTACTGGTTGGCCGTGTCAGCAGCCTTTATGTTGACCCTGGTCAACGCGGGAACACAGGCTACAGGCCCTTTCTTGATCGGTCGCGCTGTGGATGTGTTCATCACAGGCGGGGATAGGGCAGGCTTAGGCACTACGATGTTGATCCTGATCGGTGTATATTCCGCCGGGATGCTCTCGATGCGCTTCCAGATCTATCTAATGTCCTGGGCGGGTCAGAAGGTGCTGGCCGATATGCGTGTGAAGATCTTCAACAAGGTAGAGGACCTCTCGCTGCAATACCTGGAAGGCAAAGAGGCAGGCGATCTGATGAGTCGCCTGGTCAATGATATCGATGCCATCAACTCCTTCTTCAGCCAGGGCTTGACTCAATCTATCGGCGCTTTGTTCGCCCTGATCGGTGTCGTCGTGGCCATGCTGACCCTAAACTGGCAGTTGGCGCTGGCTACGTTGGCCATCATTCCATTTATGCTGCTGACCACCGGCGGCTTCGCCCGACTGGCCCGAAGCGCCTTCCGGCGCACGCGCGAGACCATTGGTGATGTCTCCGCTGATCTGCAAGAGGAATTGGATGGAGTCAAGGTGGCCCAGGCATTCAGCCGTGAGGACCTCAATATCCGCCGCTTTGCTGAACGAAATGCTGCCAATCGGGATGCCAATGTCAGCGCCAACGCGGTCACTTCGGCGTTTGCCCCCGCTATGGATGTGCTCAGTACCATCGACACGGCCATTGTGGCTGGCTATGGCGGCTTCCTGGCTATCAATGGCGTGGTTACCGTGGGCATGGTGGTGGCCTTCTTGCAATATGTGCAGAATTTCTTCCGCCCCATTCAAACTGTGGCCCAAGTCTGGACGCTGGCTCAGTCTGCTTTTGCAGCGGCGGAGCGCGTCTTCGAACTGGTGGATACGGTACCCGACATTCGAGATGCAGCCGATGCTGATGAGTTGCCTGTCCTCGATGGACGGGTGAACTTCGAGGATGTCACCTTTGCTTATGAGGCAGGTCGCCCTGTGTTACAGAATATCCATCTCGAAGCAGAACCAGGCCAAACGGTAGCTGTGGTCGGCCCCACCGGGGCTGGGAAATCTACCTTGGTTAGTTTGATCCCGCGCTTCTACGAAGTCTCCGAGGGCGGTGTTACTTTGGATGAACGCGATGTCCGTCAGGTCACACAAGAGAGCATCCGTGCTCAGATCGGAATGGTGCTGCAAGAGCCCTTTCTGTTCTCGGGTAGCGTGATGGACAATATCCGCTATGGACGCCTGGATGCCACAGATGATGAGGTTATCGAAGCGGCAAAGGCGGCCAATGCGCATGATTTCATCACCCGTTTGCCCGAAGGCTATGATACCGAGGTCGGCGAGCGCGGCGGCTTGATCAGTCAGGGCCAACGTCAATTGGTCTCCATCGCCCGCGCCATCTTAGCCGATCCGCGCATCCTGATCCTGGACGAAGCCACGGCCAGCGTGGATACCCGTACTGAGGCGCTGATCCAGGAAGCCCTTGCCCATCTCTTGGCTGGACGCACCAGCTTTGTAATTGCCCACCGCCTCTCCACAGTGCGCAACGCTGATGTGATCCTGGCTATGGACGAGGGTGAGATCGTCGAGCGCGGCGGTCACGCCGAATTGCTCGCCAAAGATGGCCTGTATGCGGACCTCTACCGGCGGCAGTTCTATGTGCCACCGGAGGAAAAGGATGATTATGCCGACGTCCATAAGTCAATGGCGCATTTACACCATTAGATTCTAGCGATTTCCTGAGACTGCGCTCAGTAAAAAAAGCCCTGCGGGCAC
>CAYWIC010000095.1:0-20067 GCA_964458115.1 uncultured Anaerolineales bacterium
CTGCCACCCCCAGCACCATCAAAGCGGGTGAGTCATCCAAGCTCGAATGGGGTCCTGTCACCAACGGCAATACCTCCCAATTGGTGGGAACGGTGGAAATCTACCCCGGTGTTGGCGGCGTAGGGTCACCAGGGTCTACCTGGGTTAGCCCAACATCGACGACCACCTACGCCCTGACGGGGACAGGTTGCGGCGGTTCTACAACGCAGCAGGTGACTGTTACTGTCAGCGGGAGTGGGGGCTCTAGCGGAGGTTCGAGCGGGGGCTCGTTCTCGGCGGATATCCAGCCCACCGACATTTACCCTGGCAACCAGCCTCACGGCCAATTCCATGTGCGCATCACCAACCACGGGCCGGGAACGATAAACAACCTCAAAATCACCGTCGATTGTTATACCCAAACCACGGACAAGAATACTGGCAAAGCGGGAGTTGGGACGACATCGTTGTTTACGATTACCCAGAGCATGAAACCGGGAGAAACCCATTCCCACCCCACCGGCCTAAACCTGGATTTCAATACCTTTTCCTATATTGTAGAGTGTACAGTGAAACCCAGTTTCAATGACCCGAAGCCAGGCAATAATACGTATGGCGAGGGATTCAACGGCGTAAAATATATCGGGCCATGAACAATACTAGCAAGATCTTAGGATATTTAGCCAACCATTCTTACCTTTGGGTATCTTGCCGCCGCCGCGTTGGTATCTTTATTGTCCTGAAGTGAAAGTTTTTCGATTATCCTGTCATGGCCACAGGCCACTCTTGGCGTGAGCCCTCGCCCGCCAATGGCGAGGCGGGGCGAAGAATATCTATAAGCATAGAACCAGATCCTTCGCTCCGCTCAGGATGACAGTCATAATGCAATGTGCACATTGCGATAATAAGAATTTTTGTTATATCGCTCCCGTTCAGAGTGGTTTGGTCATTTGGTACACTCTGAACGGGATTTATTATCCAGACTGAGAGAAACAATCAGCGCGATTTCTGTGGGGTTTTGGTTAGGAGATCGTAGAGAATTTCATGGGGCGATATAATAGATCGTGGTTATGTTCATCCATCTCCACACTCATTCCTATTACTCTTTTTTGGAAGGCGTGCCATCCCCTCAAGATTTGGTGGACGCTGCTGTTCAGCAGGGGATGCCCGCCCTGGCGCTGACGGACCATCACGGATTGACAGGTGCACTCGAGTTCTACGAGGCCTGCCATGAAGCGGGGATCAAGCCTATTCTGGGTTTGGAATTGGCTATTGAACACCCTTTGGGATTGGGGACTCTGGTATTTCTTGCCAAGGATATGGCCGGGTGGGCTAGCTTGTGCCGCTTAAGCAGCGCAGCACAGACTGCCCCCCACCGTGACCCCAGCCGGGGGATTTCCTTTGAGTTGGTATCTGAAAATGTTACTGGACTGATTTGCCTGACTGGGGGCGTGCGCGGGTTGGCGAATCAGTTGTTGGGAAAAGGTCGGCGTGAAGCCGCATTGGAATTCTTATTTGGATTGAAGGCGGATTTTCAGGACAATCTCTATGTCGAGCTTCAACCGAATGAGGGTATTCCGAGTCTGGTCGCGCTCGCAAAACAGGCTGACCTGCCTATTTTGGCAACCAACAACGTACATTACATCACTGCAGAAGATGTTCAACTTCAACGCATGGTAAGTGCGATGCGGTTGAATGCACGCCTGAGCGAATTGCCTTCAGAAGCTCCCTCCCCATCGGGATGCCATTTTGCTACCGGCGATGAGATGGCAACAATATTTTCGGATTATCCAAAGGCAATCTCGAACACCGTAGAAATCTCTCAACGCTGCAATCTCGAACTGCCTCTCGGCATTCCACACTATCCAGAGATCCCCCTGCCACCCGGTAAAACTGCTCTGGATGTTTTGCGTGAGAGTGCTGAGGAGGGGGCTAAAGCTCAATATGGTTCGCTTACGAAATCCATCCGTCAACGATTGAAGCATGAGTTGAGGGTCATCGGGGAGCGCGGCTACGCGCCGCTTTTTTTGATCATGACCAAGATCATGAATTTCGCTCGCCAGCAGGGCGTTCCAACCGCTTCGCGCGGCTCGGCAGCCTCCTCTCTGGTGGCGCATTGCCTCGGCATTACTACCCCAGACCCGCTGGCATTGAATCTCTACTTCGAGCGCTTCCTTAATCCATCGCGTAGCTCTCCACCGGATATCGATACAGACCTGTGCTCCAAACGACGTGATGTGGTTATTCAACATGTATACGAGCAATATGGTCATGAGCGGGTGGCCATGGTGGCCACGATCAACCGCTTCCGAAGGCGTTCAGCATTGCGCGAAGTGGCCAAAGCCCATGGGGTATCTGAGAAGGTTATCAAGGAAATGACCGCCGAGCTGCCCCGCCGCGGTTGGAGCCCGCGCGCTCGCAGTATGTTGAGCAGCGCCGATCCCTTTGGCGATTTGTTTCAACGATACCCTGCCTACCAATCCGTTTTCAAGCAAGCTGAGGCTATCTTGAATTTCCCGCGACATCTTTCCATCCACCCAGGGGGTATGGTCATCTCCCCAGGGCAGCTGAATGACCTGGTTCCCACGCACTTGGCCAGCAAAGGGGTGGTCATCACTCAATTCGACCTGGAAACCATCGAGAAGTTTGGATTAGTCAAGATCGACCTGTTGGGGACGCGCGGGTTGAGTGTGCTGGGTGATGTGGCCGAGCAACTGCGCAGTTGGAAATCGGCCGAATATAAAAGCAGCCTGGATGTGCTCGACGCCATCCCGGAAGATGATCCCGATACGGCCGAAATGGTGCGCAGCGCGCAAACAATTGGTTGTTTCGCCATCGAAAGCCCAGGGATGCGCGCCACGCTCAAGGAAATCGATGCCCACTCCCCCGAGGACATCATGATCGCCCTGGCGCTTTATCGACCAGGCCCACTCACTGGGGGCTTGAAAGATGCCTTCGTACAGCGACACCTGGGGTTACAGCCCGTGCAGCATCTCCACCCTGCGCTATCCACGCTGCTGGAGAACTCCTATGGCGTGATCTTATACCAAGAGCAGGTGCTGCGCATTGCCAGCGAGCTGGCCGGCCTGAGTCTGGCTGATGCCGACATCCTCCGTCGGGCCATGAGCCACTTCGATCCTGGCAAACAAATGAAAACGCTCAAGGAGCGCTTCGTTAGCGGAGCGGAAGAGAAGAGCGCGGTGCCGCGTGAAACTGGCGAACAGATCTGGGATTTGATGGCAGCATTCGCGGGCTATGGCTTTCCCAAGGCCCATGCTGCCTCCTACGCCCAGGTCGCCTGGCGATCGACTTGGTGCAAGCGCAATTATCCAGCAGAGTTCATGGCGGCGGTGATGGCAAATTGGGGTGGCTATTATCGCCAGCGAGTTTATTTAAACGAAACGCGTCGAATGGGGATACCCCTGCGACCGCCGCACATCAACTATGCCGACCGGGCCTTTAGCGTGCGTTATCCACAAGGTGTGCCCACGCTGTATATGGGACTAGACCAGGTGCGTGATCTCACCCGCAAGACACAGGATCGAATTCTGGAAGAGCGGCCATTTGGCTCGCTGGACGATTTTTTGACCCGCGTTGACCCGCGTCCCAAGGAAGTAGATAACTTGATCAGGGTTGGCGCGCTGGGTGGACTGGGTACTATTCCCGGGCTATTGACTCAAATTCAAGGTTCAGGATGGCGTTATCAACAGCCGAGGTTGTTTGATCTACCCCCTGAAGATGACCCTCCCGAATGGGATCTGGCCAACCGGGTGGCTGCCCAGGAGCAGATCTTAGGCGCGGGCGTGGATGCGCATCCCCTGGAATTGGTTTCAAAACAGGTCAAAGATGCCGAATTATCTTCAACGCTGGAAGCCATCAGCCATAAAGATGAAGATGTGCGCGTGGCGGGTGTGCTGCAGACCCTACAGCGCTTTACCACACCGGAAGGACAAACCATTTTCATCTTGGAGTTGGAAGATCTAGAAGGCGTGTTGAAGGTGATGCTGACTCCAGATCAGCGGCGGTTCTACCGAGGCGTGTTGTCTAGTAAGAAGCCCTTCGTTGTGGAGGGCGTGATGGACCTGTCGCATATCTCAGGCGAGCCGGTGCTGCGCGTAAAGAAATGTTGGGGGTTATGATAGTCAGAATCTAACGAGCAGCATGATAGTAGCTTCATGCTGCTTCGAGTGGGTTTATTTGCTCTTAATCCTTGCTTTTGAATGTGGTTAGTCCCTCACAAAACTCCCTCAAGAAGTTTTTATAGTTTAAGCCCGTTACAAAATTCGTTTGGTTTAGCAATAATTCTTTTGCAAGACGAATATTCTGTTTTTGCGCCAGTTCATGTTTCCTTTTATCTGGGTATTCATCCATTTCTGCTACATGGGAAGACCCTGTTGTTCTTCTCATCATTTCACAGGCACAATAACCAGCTGTATCTTCTAGAACTTTTGAAAGATAGTATTGTTTGAACTCTTTAGAGTTTTTGGAATAATGTTCTGCTGCATATTTATCCCACACAGCGATAAACTGAACACTGAATTCATTAACAAATTCCTCGATTACATTTTTTACCCATTCATAGTATTCGTCAAAACCGTTTACTTTTTGGTAGACCGCATTCATCAATAGATTGCCCAAAAACAGCCCTACATCAAACCCCATTGGACCATAAAACCCAAATTCAGTATCAAAAAACTTTGTGCTTTCTTCTGTTACAAAGATACTGCCAGTATGCGCATCGCCGTGAAGCAAAGCTTGAGCGTTGGTCATAAAATTATGTTTCAACATCGCAAATGCAACGATCACATCTTCATTCTCTAAAATTTCCTCTCGTTCAAAACTGATTAAAAATTTTTCTACTCGTTTTCTAGGGTCGTTATAGGTGGGGCTCGTTAACACTAATTTCTCAGTCAGGTCGCATAGGTCTTTATTAATAAATCTTACGACTTCATCCTTCTTGCTTTTACTCTCCAACACGATATCACTGGTTCTAATCAAAGTGTTCGCAAAATAGATTGCCGCATCCTTTGCTAATTTTGGATATATTATTTGCTGCATCATTCCCGCTCGCAAAACTACGTGCCCCGATAGATCTTCCATTACCATGGCGCATAAATTATCATCATAATGATGTACTTTGGGCACCATCTCCGGTGAATATTTGCTTTGTTCAATTAAAGTCATGGCTTCAATTTTGCATCGATTTGCATCTAATATCATTTCCGTAGAAGTTCTTGCATAGGGTAAAGCTTGTTTTAAAATTAATGATGTTTCATTTCTTTGATCAATGATTCTAAATACATGATTCAAATTTCCATCACCAATTTCTTCGCAGGTTAATTCAGATGAGCTATCAAAATATCCTAAGCCTTCAATCATATATTTTTGTGCTGATTTTTTATCCAATATTTTATAGTCCATTTGATTGACTTCCTTCAAACTTGTTATCGCCTACTATCACGCCCAAGTATTTTATTTTTTGATACTGGTAGGAATCGCCGTGAATGTTGGCAGATTTGGGGGCAGGGGCGTGCTCTGCACGCCCCTGCCCCCAAATCTGGAGTTCATCACGGTAATTTCCAGAAACTCATTTCCGTTTAGAATTATACATAATAAACTGCGCAGAAATCATTCCTATTAATCCAGAAGAGGGATGGTATTCTTTGTAGTCTAGCGCTCCATAATGTATACTAGTAAAAATAATAGATTTAGAACTTGCGCAGTTCGGCGAGGAAATTGCTGGGAATAGGGGGTGGGGCGAAGCCCCACCCCCTATTCCCAGCAAACCACACTTCAAGTGCGTAACTCCAAAGATTATTGGTATGAGGAATTTTGAAGTCAACGGAGGAGGAAAATTATGATTTCCAGAGACAAAATCCCCGCCAGTTTTCTACGTTACCTGTTAATTTTTCTTGTAATTCTGTCCTGTAATTTACCCGCTATGGCTTCAGATCCAACTGATGGTGCCGAACAAATCCTTGAGGATAACCCTGACCCTGACAAATCATATTGGATCGTATCCATCGGTGGGGAGGGACGCGATTACGCGCCCTCATTTATAGAAACCGAAGATGGATATGTGATTGTGGGGATGACCAGTTCCTATGGGCATGGCGATGGGGGCGGGAATCGCGATGGATCCCACGATTTCATGGCCCTCAAACTTGACAAAGGTGGTAATCTCCTTTGGAGCAGGGTGATCGGCGGTTCTAGAGATGAACGCGGCAGCTATTCTGTCAACCCCACGACTGACAAAGGGTTCTTACTGACGGGTACGACGCTCTCTTTTGGCGCAGGTAAGGTGGATTTGTTCGTTGTGAAGCTCAACGCGCACGGCGACCTCGAATGGAGTAAGGCTATCGGCGGTCCTGGCAGCGAAGGGGGCATGACGACCCTGGAAGTCGATGACGGCTATATCGCCATGGGTAGTACGGACTCATTCGGTGCTGGGGAAAAAGACCTCATGGTGGTCAAGTTCAAATCGGATGGTTCCCTAGACTGGGCTAAGGCTTATGGCGGCGTCGAGGATGATGTCGGTAGCGGGATCACCAAGGTAGACGGAGGTTATGGCATCGGGGGGACGATTTGGTCTTTTGGCGCTGGGGGTGCGGGAGCAGAAGCGGACGCAGACGCTGGTTTGATCAAGATCGATCCCCAAGGGAATGTGATCTGGGCCAAGTCGATAGGCGGCAGCGCTGGAGAGGGTATCAACTGGGATGGAGTCCGGATGACCAGTGATGGTGGCTTCGCCTTTGGGGATCGGACGGGGTCTTTTGGGGCCAAAGGCGGTGGGGCATTGTTTGGGATTAAGCTTAGCTCCGAAGGTGAACTGGAATGGAGCACCATGGTCGACGGACCGCAGGAAGATGTCGGCTGGACGATGACTGAAACAGAAGATGGATTTATTGCCGGAGGCAAGCTGACTCTCCCAGGACATGGCGGAGATGTGTTGCTGGTCAAGTTCGACACACAAGGAAATTATGTGTGGTCACGAATCTTCGGAGAAGCGGGGTTGGACGAAATCGAAGAGATCAAGCCTACGGATGGCGGCTACGTCATGGCGGGGGTGACCAGGATGGTTGATGCCCAGGGAGATTTTCTGATCGCCAAAGTGAATCAGGATGGATTCGTCGGTGGGGATGCTGATCCGATTGCGCGTTTGGACCCCCGGTCGGTGATTTCGATCTCACCACTCGTGCAAGAGTTTGCGCCAAAGGTGAATGATATTTCGGCTTTAATTGCGATTGAAGACGTGACCCCGAGTGTGTTCAGCCCAGAGATCGAAATACACGTTATCCACGAGATCGAAAAATAATAGCCTGGGAGTTTGGGCCACTCCCAAGCCTTTATTTTTCGATATCTTTCTCACAACCCGCGCCAGGACTCCGGTCGGAGCGCATCTTTCCCCATAGTCAATGCCGAATCTAAAGTTTGTAACAAGCGCTCCTTGTCTTGGGGGAGGGTTCCCTTGAGGGGCAGATAATTCGAGGCGTGATTGGTGCGAAACACACACTCAGAGAGTCCCGTGATGTGTTCGATGACTTGACGCAACTCAACTAGCATCTGCTCAGGTTCCAATAGTTGAAATTCACCCGAATGCCATTGCTGGTACAGTTCTGTGCCAGGGACGAGCATCAATGTCAGCATTGAGAAGTAATCCGGATCCATCTGGCTGACGACCTGGCCGGTCAACTCCGCGTGACGGTTGGAATGCTCCGGACCACCAATTCCCAAGATGCCGATAATCGAAACCAACAAACCGGACCGCTTGGCTTTCTGAACTGCGGTGATCATCTCAGATGCCGAGGCGCCTTTTTGGATGCGTGCTAGAATCTCGTCATCGCCGCTCTCCAGCCCGAGATATACGATCCTTAGTCCCTGCTGAACGAGTGTTTCGAGGTCTGTTTCGCTCTTGCGCAATAGGTTTCCGGCATTCGCGTACGTGGCCACGCGCTCGAGGTGGGGAAAGGCTGAATTGAGCGCCGTCATGATCTGAGTTAGACGGCGATTGCTCAATACCAGGGCATCGCCATCGGCCAAGAAAACGCGGCGGGTCTTGGGCATCACGCGACCGGCTGTCAGGATGTCTTCGAGAACTTCATCAAATGGCCGGGGTTGGAAAGGTTTGTCGATGTACGTGCCGCAGAACGTGCAGCAGTTGTGCGAACATCCGTACGTGACCTGAAGGATGTAGCTGTGGCCCTCACTGGGTGGCCGGATGACTGTTCCATGATAGCGCATGTGACAATTTTACCCGCAAGCGAAGTGATAATCGAGAGTATTTCCAGAAATTGTCGGGGTGATCCCCTAAATCTGGATAGTCCCATAGCGTTTCCCAGATACCCAACTTGATACTTAGGTGGACACTCGCACAGTGTGCTAATAACCTGCGGGAATTTTCTACTGATGAATTTAGCCAGAAAGGGTATTCCGGGAACCTCCCGCAGGTATAACTCCTTTGGTGAAAGTGCATCACATTAAGTCGGTATTGATTTTATTGATAAAAATACAAAATGATATTAAATAACTGAATAGATTATGTAATAAAATTAAGTCAATATTGACATTATTTAAACTTTATGTATAATAGTGTTGCGTTAGATTTAGAACGTACGCAGTCCGGCGAGAAAGTGGTTGGGAATAAGGGGTGGGGGCCACGCTCCCAGCCAATGCGCTTCGAGTGCGTAACTCCTGAGATTATTATCGAAACCTGTTCGATGAAAAATAAACCTTTTCTAGTCTTCGATAGTAATATCAAGTGGAGCCAAAGAGAATGTACAGTAAAAGGAGGCTGAGATGAATGTACCAGAAGCAATTGGCTTTGAAAGAATTCAAACATCAGCGTTCTCTAAAGGAGAGTGCGGTGGTTAGATGCACATTCGGGAGGTCGTTATGAGCGTGCAAAAACAATTTGGTGAGGATGGCGTGAAAACTTCACAAGTAATGCGTGTGATTGCTTTAGTATCGGTGCCCTTGATCATTGCTGGCATTTATATATTAGGTGTTCAAATCCATGCTCTGTTCCGATATGACCAGGCGTATTTTGCTCCAGAATATCAGGAAGCATACAACTCACCCGGTATGGTGGCGATTGCCTTGGAGCAAGCTTTACAAAATGGCGACTCGCAGCTTTATACAGAATTGACTGGTCTGAAAACAGATGCCGAGCAGATGGCGCCTAAACCAGATTTACACTTCTCCATTCTGGTTGATGTGGATGAAAGGGATTATTTTCACTATTTGTACTTTGACTTCGATACGATGCATCGAGACACGCATTATGTAAAAGAAGTCAGAGGACGCTGGGTGACTGTCCCCCAAGACGCCTATTTCTATTTTGACAGTGGTCAATGGGTAAAGGTCTTTGGTCCAATTTCTGCATCCTGGTGGGTTTTGCTGCTGGCGATAGCCATCATGAAGCTGTTGTCTCGCCTGGGTGCCAGGTCGCGGACCGCATACGGCTGGTAGATAGATCGTTAGAAATCACTATCTGAAGTGAGTTTGGATTATGCCCCCCCTGCCCAATTTGTTGGGTAAGGGGGGCAACTGCGAAAAGGGAATTTCAAAGGGATAATTAAGGATGACTCAGAACGATAAACAACCTTTGCTAACACCCATCATGCGCTGGTTCATGTTCGCTATGGTGATAGCTAATATCGCGGGCTCGATGTTCCCGATGTTGATGCCGATCTATTTGACTGAACTTGGGGCTAGCGTGACTCAAGTTGGTTTGGTATTTACCTTATCATCCGTGGCAATATTGATCTTACAGCTTTTTGGGGGATGGGTATCGGACTCGATTGGGCGTTTGCGTGCTATTGCCATTGGCAGCATTGGTGGGGTGATTGGTTACACTGCTATCCTACTGGCGCCTACATGGCAATGGATGCTAGTTGCGATTTCTGTTGCGCAGATACCCTACGCCCTGGTGGGTCCGAGTTTTGGAGCATTTATCGCCGAAAACTCAACCGAAAAGAATCGCGGAAAGGTTTATGGCCTGACTGACACAATCTATCAGATCACAGGTGTGGTCGGTCCGCCACTGGGAGGTTTTTTGGCCGGCGCGTATGGCTTCAAGATGATGTTGTTAGTTTCTGCAGTGCTCTATACCATTGCTGCGGGTTTACGCATTTGGATGGCCACCACGATGACTTCGCCAGAAGAAAAGACCCCTGAGAAATTGACCGTCTCTTCCTTCAAACTCAGTTTAAAATCGATGTGGGCGCTGCTGATCGGAGGCGGGGTAATCTCGTGGATCTTCGTTACCGATGGGGTGCGAGATATCGCATTTCGACTTTCAAGTGAGTTGCAGCCTCTTTATTTAGAACAAGTTGCGGGCATAACCGTGGAGCAGATTGGAATTCTGGGCTCGATTTTCTCCTTCGCAATGATGTTCACTCCGATCCTCTCCGGGCGTATCTCAGATAAGTATGGTGAGCGGGTACCCATCTCCCTAGGCTTTTTGATGGTCTTTGGGGCTTTCATGATCTTCTTACAGGTCAATGCTTTTATTGGTTTCGCTGTCACCTGGATTGTTTTCGGGGTAGGCGTGGGGTTACTAAGTCCGGCCTATCAATCATTGATATCTAAAGTTGTGCCTCAGAAATTGCTTGGGGTTTTCACTGGCATGTTCCGCAGCAGCCTGGGCCTGATCTCCCTGCCCGCACCCTGGGTGGGCGCCCAGTTGTGGGATCGCTTCAGCCCGCGTTTACCTTTCATCATCACGGCTTTCGTGGCTCTACTAACCGTGATCCCGACCTGGTTCAAGTTCAAGGTGCCAGATCAGCCAATTGAGATAGATCTGCCTGATCCGGCTGCCCCGGCTGAAGTCACCCCCTGACTGCAGCAACTGGATAGGACGAATCAAAATGCGAGCATAACGAAGGATGCTCGCATTTTTTCTCGCCTCGAAATGTGTTAGCCAGCCAAAATCCCTTTTATCTCTTCAACGCGCTGCACTATCGTCGCGGCCAGTTCCTGCTGCTCGCGCTGGCCCAGCAACCAGTCGCCGATAATCACGCCCTCCACATCAGCTAAAGCAGCGTAGATCAGGCGCAATAATCGTTGGGCCTCGCTGGGAGGTTCGGTCACGGCTTCGATGGTTTTCTCAATTTGAATGATGTGCTGGCGCAGGTGGGAATCGAGGCGGTGGAGGCGGTACTCTACGGGAAGCGGAATCCCCTCCCACCACAAGGAAGGCGCCTCCAGCTCGAGGCCGCGGATATCCGAAATTTCACGCAAAACGCGCTTGTGAAGGGAGTCGTAAAGCGCCAGAATCCCCGCAAATGAAAGCCGGTTCATGGTTCGCTCGAATTCATCGTACGAGCCGACAAATTCTTCGACTTCCTCACCGCTCATTTCGACTGGCTCATCACTCTGTTCTCCTGCCTGGCGATATTGTTGGACTGCAAACCAGGTGCGGGCGAAGAATTCGCGTTCAGCAGCCATGATGTGACCCAGGATGACACGTAAGGGCCATTGATCTTTTTCCGGGGGAGTATCTAACATCTCATCATCCACGCCGACCAGGATTGCCTGCAAATTGCGATAAGCGCAATGATACTGCGCCAGTGAGCGTTGAGCGGTCGAGATCATCTTGCTGCCGCTGGTGCGTTGGGAGATTAATTTGGCTGCCAGGGTGCGCAGGTCCTCGTAGGTTTGGAAGAAAGCAAAGCGGATGTTGGCATCGAACGTGCGCCATTGCCACGGGATTTCTAACTCCTCATCAGTTAATTTGCAGGTGACAGGGGCGAACTGTTCTACGGCTTCGATAAGTTTAAGTTCTGCCATTGTGTTACTCCACATTATTTGAACAACCACACGCAGGGTGACTGTCCCCATTGTACATTAAAGATCAGTGCTGCGGAAACGTGATTTCCCAGTGACTCGATTCATGAGTTTGCTCACCCCATGGTTCAGCCTCTGTGTGTGCGGAGGCGACATTAGTATTTATTGGAGATTATCTAAATAATGTATCACTCTGAGCAGCCGATGGCGAACAAAGAGTCTCCTGCCCTCGCCACGGGCGCGCAAAGCGAGGCGCGCCATTGGCGGGCGAGCCCGGCCATGACAATAATGTGCATGTTTTAATATTAATAGGACTTACGCAGCCCAGCCCTAGCCGCGCTTCAAGTGCGTAACTCCTGATTAACTTATCGAATTCACATCAAGCGTGTACTATAAGAAAGCCCTGGTTTGAAGATTAGATTATCGATCTTTTACGCTAAGGCATTGAAAGTAGGTTTCAGTGCTGGATATAGATCCCGGTATAGCGGATAAACATCTTGATATTGTTCCTGGTCTGGACCAGGGCTGGTTCGCCCGGTGATGCTGATCGTGCTCCTGCAGGCTGACAAGACATCAGGGAAAGCATCGGCGCCTGTGGCAGCCAGCAGCGCCGCGCCGTAGGCAGCGCCCTCTTCGGAATGCACTGTGACTAATTCAGTCCCCAAGACGTCCGCCAGGATTTGACGCCAGAGTGTGCTTTTTGCGCCACCCCCGGTAACTCGCACTTGAGAAATTTCAGGCAGTCCTGCGTTAGTCATTAGCTCGAAGCTGTCTTTCAGGCTGAAGGCCACTCCTTCCAAAACCGCCCGGGTCAAGTGAGGCAAGGTGTGCCGCACAGTCAACCCAATAAAGGCACCGCGCGCCAGGGGGTCTGGGTGTGGGGTGCGTTCGCCGGTGAGATAGGGCAGAAACAACAAACCATCACTCCCTGCTGGGATTTCGCTGGCTGCATTGACGAAATCCCCAAAGTCTTTTTTGGGGGCAAAGGTATCACGATGCCAGCGCAGGCTTCCGGCTGCTGAGAGCATTACACCCATGAGATGCCACTTTCCAGGCACGGCATGACAGAAAGCGTGCAGTCGCCCTTGGGGTTCGATAGAGGGTTGATCTGAGGTGGCAAATATGACTCCTGAAGTGCCTAAACTTAATGAGACAATGCCTTCTTCGACAGCACCTGTTCCCACGGCCGCAGCCGCCTGGTCGCCTCCGCCCCCCATAATCGGGATGCCCGCGGGCAGCCCGATATCCTCCGCCGCAATGCGAGAAAGCCGTCCTGTAATTTGAGGGCCTTCGAACGTTGGGGGGAGATACTGCCTGGGAATGTCAAGCGCGGCAAGCATATCGTCCGACCAGTTTCTATTCTTAACATCAAAGAGCAGGGTGCCCGCACCACCAGCGCGGTCGCTGGCAAATTCGCCACTAAGCTTGTAGCGCACGTAATCCTTGGGCAGCAGAATATGCCTGGTGCGCGCCCAGATATCGGGTTCGTTTTCTTGAACCCAGAGAATCTTTGGAGCAGTGAATCCGGTTAAGGCGTCATTACCAGTGATCTGGATCAGGCGGGCTTTGCCCAGCCGCGCTCGAATTTCATCACACTGCGCGCCGGTGCGTTGATCGTTCCATAGAATTGACGGACGCAACACCTGGCCACCTTCGCCGAGCAGCACCAGGCCGTGCATCTGGCCTGTCAGGCCGATCCCTTGGACTTGAGTTGCTTGAACACCAGAATCAGCCATCACCTGCTGGATACTCTTCACTGTGGCATCCCACCACAAACAAGGGTCTTGTTCGCTCCATAACGGTTGGGGGATCTCAAGGGAATATTCTGAGGCCGCTACGGAGATCACTCTGCCATTCGTATCCATCAACAAGGCTTTAGTCGCCGTTGTCGATGAGTCTATGCCAATGAAATAATGCATTTTGGCTCCTGTTCTAGCGAACGCCTAATAGTAATTCAACAGTCAGTTGATCCAGGCGCTCGTAACCCAAACCGCGCGCTCCCAAATCCTGGCGATCGAAAGAATGGGCTTTCAGTGAGGCGGCTTTCCCGGCTGTATAAGCGCCCTTGAATTGGTCCATTGAGCCATCATCAGAATTGATCTCGGTCAGGAGTTCCTGAATTTCCTTATCGGCGTTGAATTGCTCTGCTTTTTCCTTCAGGATCAAATAAGTGCGCATACAGCCACGGGCGAAATCCTTGACACCTTCATAATCCTCGGTGCGGTAGGCATGGGCATCGAAATGGCGGCTGCCTGCATAGGCGTTATCTTCGAGCAGTTTGACCAGGAAGAAAGTACTCTTCAGGTTGACAGCCCCAAAACGAAAATCCTGGTCGTAGCGGCCAAAAGCCTGGTCGTTGAGATCGATGTGGAAGAGTTTTCCAGCCTCCATTGCCTGGGCAACCCCGTGGACAAAGTTCAACCCGGCCATGTGTTCGTGGGCCACCTCGGGGTTGACGCCGACCATCTCGGAATGGTCAAGGGTCTCGATAAACGCCAGCATATGCCCGGTGGTGCTGTTGTAGATATCGCCGCGCGGCTCGTTAGGCTTGGCCTCTAAGGCAAATTTTAGATCGTACTTTTGGTCTAGCACATATTCACAGAGGAAATTCATTGCTTCACGACTGCGCTTTATCGCCGTGATGGGGTCTTTGGCGGCATCGGTCTCGGTGCCTTCACGGCCACCCCAGAAGACGTAGATCGAAGCGCCCAATTCCACGCCCAGGTCGATGGCGTTCATCGTTTTCTGCAACGCGTAAGCGCGCACCTTGGGATCATTGGAGGTGAAGGCGCCATCTTTGAAAGCGGGATCGCCGAAAAGGTTGGTTGTCGCCATGGGGGCGACAATGCCAGTCTCAGTGAGGGCTTTCTTGAAGTCAGCGATGATCTTGTCACGCTGGGTAGGCGTGGCATCGATAGGCACCAGGTCATTGTCGTAAAGTTGACGCCGTATGCACCGACATCAGCGAGCAGGTGAACCAGTTCCAATGAAGATTTTCCTGGACGAGTCGGATCGCCAAATGGGTCACGGCCGGTATTACCCACGGTCCACAGGCCGAAAGTGAATTTGTTTTCGGGTTTTGGGGTGTACGCAGACATGCTGTGACTCCTTTGGTGATCGTTTCGAAGTATACCATTCACTCTGGAAGCTACTCTGAACCCATCGTCCATTTCAACTTACAACCGGTATCCAGGGAATTGCAAGTCTAAAGAGTACTAGCGTGTGAATTTTTAGCGTACATCTACAGGACAAACGAACACCCGCTCGTCGATGGGAATTTTTCCTTCGCCTGTGATCTCTAATTCTCCTGCAAGACGAATATCGTCACTGGAACTGCCAATCATCACGAAAATTCGCCCAGGTTCGAGAACCAGATTCAGGTCCGTGTCATAAAACGCCAATTGATTTATGGGAAGCCCGAAAGTTATCTTCTTGGATTCGCCAGCTTCGAGGGATAAACGGGTATAGCCCTTCAATTCCTTTATCGGTCGCGGAGAACTGGCATATTCATCTCGGATATACAGTTGGACAACCTCGTCACCTCGAACATTGCCGCAATTCGTGATTTTCAATGAGATATTCACTGACTCACCGACGGAGGCTTGATTCAGTTCAATAAAGAGATCACTATACTCGAAGCTCGTGTAACTCAACCCGTGCCCAAAGGGGTACAAAGGAGTGGCTTTCTCATCGACGTAATCCCCATACATATGCGATTTCATCCCCGAGGGCTTGTGGTTGTAGAAGATCGGCAACTGGCCAACATGCCGGGGGAAAGTGACCGGCAATTTTCCTCCAGGGTTAATCTCGCCAAAGATGGCTTCGGCAACCGCTCTGCCGCCTTCCTCCCCTGGAAGCCAGGCTTCGAGAATGGCGTTAGCACTCTCGTGCAGCCAGGTAAGTGCATAGGGACGTCCGTTGATCAAAACAGCCACTACCGGCTTACCCGCAGAGATGATGGCTTTTGAAAGGTCATCTTGCACGCCGGGAAGACGCAAATCTGCGCAATCACGAAACTCGCCCGTAGTGCAGGACGGAGTCAGTCCAGAGTAATCACCCAGCACCAGCACGACTGCATCTGCTTTTTCAGCAATCTTGATCGCTTCGTCGAATCCGCTGGTGTCTGAATCCAGATTATTACAACCTTTGGTATAAAGGATTTGGGTCTCGGGCGATAGGATATCTTTAATACCTTCCAACACGGTGACAACTTGAATATCATGCTTGGCCACTTCATCTTCATCGATGTTTACGAACGCCGAATCATTATGTGGATCGAAGGTCATCAATTCTTTAGTGGCTGCATAAGAGTAATCACCGAGCTGCGCGCGGGCATGATCTGCGTTTGGCCCAATCACAGCCAGTGTGTTGATGGATTTCTTTAGGGGGAGAATTCCGTCGTTCTTGAGTAAGACCATACTCTTTCGTGCGATCCCGAGTGCCAGGTTTCTCTGCTCTGGCGTTTCGAATACTTCATTAACGCGGCTTGCATCTACATAGGGATTATCGAAGAGACCAAGTATAAACTTCATTTGCAAGTGCCGTCTCACTGCCATGTCGATGGTTTCAATGTCTAGGTCACCCGCTTTCAAGGCAGCTTTGAGCGGCTCACCATAACATTCTACGGTTGGCAGTTCGACATCGATGCCTGCTTCGATTGCCATCCGTCCCGCCGCAGATTTATCGGGAGCCAGATTGTGGAAGTTATGGATCATGATGATGGCTTCATAATCAGAAACTACAATGCCATCAAACCCTAATTTTTCTCGCAGCAGGTCTGTCAGGATACTCCGCGATGTAGCTACCACTTCACCATCCAATTCTGGATAAGAATTCATCATCGATGCCAAACCTGCGTCCCGGATGGCTGCCTGGAATGGCGCCAGGAAAATATCAAACAACTCTTGCTTGCCCACATGGACAGGAGCGCAATTCTGACCACCTTGAGATAGGCTATGACCAATGAAGTGCTTACCCGTGGCCATCACGCCTTCAGCCAAATTCTCTCCCTGCAAGCCGCGCACGTATGCTATTCCAAAATGACTGGCCAGTGTGGGATCCTCACCAAAGGTTTCCTCGGTGCGCCCCCAACGGGGATCACGCGAGATATCTAAAACCGGTGCAAGAGACTGTCGGGCACCTATGGCCAGGAGTTGCGCCCGGATCGCTTTTGTCATCTTCTCGGCTAATTTTGGTTGAAATGTGCTGGCTAAGCCAATGATTTGGGGATATGCGGTACCGCCCAGGAGCATGGCACCAGAACAGCTCTCTTCGTGCATAATTGCTGGGATGCCCAAGCGAGTTTTTTTAATGAGGAATTTCTGGATCTGATTCCCAGCTTTCGCGGCAGCTTCAGGATCTAGGGTTGAAGCTCCTGCAACTCGTGTAATTTGACCAATGCCATTGGTAAGTTTTTCCCGAATTACTGCCGCATCTAGCTGGCCGTCTTTTTGTAGTTCATACATCCAATAAGAGCTAAGCTGGGCGATCTTTTCGTCCAAAGTCATTCGAGATATTAATGTTTCGATGCGTTGTCTGATTGATTTCATCAAGTCCTCAAATTATGTTGTAAACCCGTTTTCCTGAATTACTTGTCGGTACCATTTGGCGCTGGATTTTGGAATGCGTTTTTGGGTTTTGAAATCCACATAAACGATGCCAAATCGTTTGGAGTACCCGAAAGCCCATTCGAAATTATCAAACAGAGACCAGACGAAGTAACCTTTGACCGGGACGCCAATTTGGATGGCTTCATTCACCATAGCAAGATGGCGTTTGATGTAGGACAGTCTCTCTGGATCATCAACTTGGTGTTTGGGAGTGATTTCGTCTGGGAAGGCAGCACCATTTTCTGTGATATGGATGGTTGGAAAGGCGTATTCAAAATGTAATCTTCCTAATGTGTTATACAAACCCTCCGGGTATACTTCCCAATCCATTTCAGTGATTTCCTCACCACGAAATAGGGTGCGCGCATGGTTGTCTCCTTCAGGGATGGCGTTGGAGCGAGCTATGTTGCGGGTGTAATAATTGACTCCCAGGAAATCAAGCGGAGTGGCAATCGTTTCTAAATCCCCAGGTTGAATGAATTCCATGGGATTTCCGAAGCTGTTAACCATATCCTGAGGGTAGCCGCGCCCTACTAGCGGATCCAGGAACCAGCGGTTGATGTAACCATCCACCCAGGTGGCTTCCTTCCTGTCAGCAATGCTTGGAGAGGCGGGCTCTTGGGGAGTCAGATTGAGTGTGATTCCAACGACAGCATCCGAGCAATTACCCCGAATGACCGGTACAGTTTCTCCATGTGCGATTAGCAAGGTGTGCGCAGCTACGAGGGCCTCATTGAGCTCTGTATGCCCTGGTGAATGTCGGCCATCTTGATAGCCAACGAATGCGCTGACCCAGGGTTCGTTCAACGTGATCCAGTGCTGGACTCGATCCCCCAGAGCGCGGCTGACGACATCGGAATATTCAACGAAGGCATCCACGATCATACGCTCCGGCCAGCCGCCCTCGTCTTGCAGCACCTGGGGTAAGTCCCAGTGGTACAGAGTCACATATGGCTCAATGCCTGCTTCTAAAAGCGCATCCACCAATTTGCTGTAAAAATCTACTCCAGCCTGATTGACTTCGCCGCGACCCGCGGGCAGGATGCGCGGCCATGAAATCGAGAACCGGTATGCCCGCAGTCCCAGTTCTTTCATCAAGGCTACATCTTCAGGCCAGCGATGATAGTGGTCGCAGGCTACATTGCCAGTATCGCCGTCTTGTACCTTGCCGGGAGTATGGCTGAAGCGATCCCAGATGCTTTCGCCTTTGCCATCTTCATTCCATGCACCCTCGATCTGATATGACGCTGTCGCAGCGCCCCAGACGAAATTTTTTGGAAAACAATATTTTTTCTCATTCACCATGTTGTGCCTCTATAGTCCTGAACCATAATCGATTCAGGCTGTTTGTGCTCTAACAGTAAATTTGAATTGGTTGTAACCTTCCCCGAGTGTTTATTCCTTGATTGCACCCATAGCGATACCACTGACGATATACCGGGAGAATAATGCATAGATGATGATGATGGGCACAATCGTAATGGCCAGACCTAAATAGATGGCGCCATATTCCGTTCGATAAACATCACCGCGCAATGTACGTACCACCATGGGTAATGTGTACTTGTCCAAAGATGTAATCAATATGAATGCATTGAAGAAGTTATTCCAGGATGCTACAAAGGCAAAGATACCCATCGTAACAGCTCCAGGAGTAGCTATTGGCATCATGATTCTATGGAATATTCCCAACTCACCGGCACCATCAATCCTGGCTGCGTCGATCAGATCATGGATCAACATTGATTCGAAATATTGTTTTCCAAAGAAGACACCACCCGCATTGGCTATGAGGGGCAAAATGAGGGAAGCATAATTATCTGTGAGCCCTAGTTTTGACATGTATTGATAGAATCCGATAATTGAAAGCTGAGTAGGGATCATTACTAACACAACCACAAAATTCGAGAAAAGCTCTTTTCCTTTAAATTCGTAAACTACGATACCATAGGCTGTCAGCATCGAGAAATAAACTGTGATAACTGTAGATGCAGCTGCCACAAACAGACTGTTCGAAAATCCCTGCCAAATATTCAGTCCCTTGCTGTGCATTATTCTGTAATTTTCCACCAAGTGCGTACTAGGGAGAATACTAATTCCCTGCTGGATTTCAGTTGTTGAACGGGTAGCATTTACGATCAACAACCAGATTGGAACGATTGTGACAACAAGCAAGATAATCAATACCGCATATACAAACACACGCATCACATTCGTATTAAATCTATAAGTATTGAACATGATTGTTACCCTTCCACTTTCTCTTTAGAAAGAAATTTTCGAAATGAGCTATCAGGTTTAGAAGTGTCTTTTTCGCGTAAGAAATAAAATATACCCAATGCACATATCGTAGTCATGATAAATACCAGCACACCTACTGATGAAGCAGCACCAATATGCCCTTTACTACTGGCAAACTTCAGGTACATCAGGATGTTGTTGGTCATGATCGAACTATTTGGCGCGCCTCTCCCTCCCGTAAGCAGGTAAGGGATATCAAACATCTGCATCCCGCCTACCAGGGAGGTTACAAAAATATATATCATGATGGGTTTTAATAATGGCAAAGTAATACGTCTGAACATTTGAGCGGCAGTCGCACCATCAACCATAGCAGCTTCATACAAGGAGATTGGAATGGCTGTCATGCCTGCCATGACAATAATGATCGTTTGGCCAAACCACATCCACC
>CAYWIC010000096.1:0-19879 GCA_964458115.1 uncultured Anaerolineales bacterium
CTTACTCTATTGTTTCGCAGCAAGCTGCGGGGAATGTACCCGCTTAGATTCAAAAGTTGAAGCCATTACCCCTAATCAATCACGTGAAAACCATATGTGCGATCCGAACTGATTTTTTTGGACCGGCTCCCCTGTGGCAACAAACCATTCAAATCCACTGAGAACCGCCTGGAGATATTTCTCTAATTCGGGTTGGATTTTTAAGCGATATGGAATCCAGCGAATTGCTGGTGGCAAATTCTGAAATATGTGAGGGTAGATGGTGATGCTTAGTGTGCCAGTGTTTTCCTGCTCCTCTGCAATCCGCCAAGTAACATAGGATTTGCTGCCGCCCTTCCTGCCAATAATGAGATCGTACCCTACCCCATCGATCCACTTAACAAATTCTCGCTGGTACACCCAGCCGCTGTAATAGAAAATCGCATCCTTAGAGCCTACACCCGGCCACTCAAAAACAGGGTTCCGGTCGCAGAAAGGATGACAGATTTCCAAATTTCCTGAACTTGAAATTACTGACCAAATTTTTTTGGTAGGAGCCTCGATTTTTCGGCTGACCGCAACTGGCCACATAAATTTTTCGATGCTCTGATCTGAATACTCCATCGGAGTCTCCTGAACGCTAGCCCATCTTGAAATATTTCCAAAGCAATGACTTCAAGATGCCTGTATTTTATCTCATCTCTGGTCAATCGCAGCATAGATAAATTCGGCTCTCCAGGAATCACCGTGTAAGGTGGCAGATTTTGGGGGAATGGGGCGTGCTACGCACGCCCCATTCCCCCAAAATCTGGAGTTTAACCACATGTGTTTTGCAAAACCCTGCCCCGGAAGAGATCTCACTCCCAGGAGTAGAAATTTTCTCATTCCAAAGAGATGAAACGTCCTGGTATACAGTCGATGACGATGTGATGGGAGGGGTCTCAAGCAGCAACGTGGATACCCTAGATTCAGAGTTTCTACGCTTCTTTGGCACCATGTCGCTGGACATCAATGGGGGTTTTTCCTCCGTGCGATCCTCTTGGACCGAAATTGATCTGAGTGAATATGATGGCTTGCTGTTGCGCGTTTCCGGTGACGGCAAGATCTATCGATTGCGGATTCGTTCTGCTACTGCCGGTTCTGAAATCTCCTATAACGCCCTTTTCGAGACGAATTCCGATGCTTGGGGCGTAGTCTTCGTGCCCTTTGAAAGCATGGTACCCACTTATCGGGGATTTATCATGGATTTCGACGACCTGGACACCGCGAGCAATGGGTCATTTGGATTTATGCTAAGTGACAAACAACCGGGAGAATTCGATTTGATAATAGATTGGATCCGAGCCGTAAAAGAAGCGGAATTATAAATCCCGCCCCCCGAATATGTTGAACGGCCAATGTAGCTCACCCTGGTAGCGCGTCTACGCTTGAATGTGAGCCCTTTTTAAGTTTGACTGTTTTCCACAAGAAAACAAAAATCACAAGAGTCGCAATCAAAGAAATGCTCCAGCCAATAAACACGCTGTTCTTGTACACCGAATCAATAATCGATACGGGGATCAATTCTAAGGTTGGATGAACGCTCTGCGGGTTATCCTTTTCTAACAAGATGATGCGCCAGGTTAAAGAATGGAGCAAAAGTTCGTAGGCGATAAAGGGCACGGATATCAAAACGAATCGCCTTCCAAGTGTGGGCGAATATTTCGATAGATCGACTATGCCAGCAAATGCAAAAATCAATATCGCAATGAACGGGAAGACGATAAACCTTGATGGCACTCGCTCAATATCTGAAAAAGGTATGGGAAGTTTTATGATTAGCGAATAGGTCTCAGCCAATGAGAATAAGGCCATGATCAGCGCGGCCAATAAGATAGAAACGTTAAGATGAAGATTTCGATGGCTGCGAAAATAATATCGCACACAGGCAAAAACTAATAATGCGAACCCAAAAAAACCGATATACATATCATATTCCCACCAGCCCAACTGACCAACATTGAAAGAATAGCTACGCAGGCGAGTAATCGCATCGACCAGCATCGTGAGATTATAGTAGCCGGAAAAGTGAGGCAATTCCTTCCCGCGAAAAGAAAACAGCGCTGGTAATATGCGGCCGAAGCCTAGGATTGCTCCGAGCAGGGCGATTGCAATCGCTCTTGGGAGAATTTTTCGATTCCGTGCGAGCAATGAAGTCAGGAACAAGAACATTAGGCACCAGATCGCGATATGGAATGACCCATTCCAAAAAAGTAATCCCAATAACAGAGCCATTGCCAATACATTCAGTTTGTTTTTGGAATTTATTTTGCTAGGCGTTTTGGTAAGCTCTATCAAAAACAAAAAATACAATGGGAGTGCAAAATACCCCGTCCATTGGAAATGCCCCATCGCCAAATGCGAAACGATATACCCATTGAAATTTAAAAGAAGCCAAAACGTGAGAAAGGCGAGTATTGTAGCACGCAACTTCCTGGCTAATGCCAATGACCCAATAAAGCCGATCGTATAAAACAGAATCGTATGCATCAAAGCAAAAGTTGGATTACTTAACCACCGCAATAATAAGATATCCGGTGTCAACACAATCTCAGGATTTCCCAGAAAATACTCCGTTTGGTAATATGAATCCACCCACTTCCAAGGCAGCGTATTTGAAAATTGAGCCTCCCGCAATGTATCCAGATACGCGCTTTCCTTCACCCAATCCAAGGCTGTGAAAGAGACGTTGCCATTATTAAAAATTAACATCCAATGCAAACACCCCAGCACAAAGAGCAGGGAAAGCAAAAAGCCAAATACAATCCGCTCACTTCTGGCGTGTGGCGTTTTGAATACAACCCTTTCAACAAATGTGCGTGATTTGCTGTAACTCGTTTTGATATTTGCCAAGATCATTGAATTCATCCCTTAATTTGGAGGCACCCCGGTAAATCCTTGAGAAAATCTACACTAATTTGTGCTCGCTCTCATAAACTGGTTTATTCTCCAATATGCGCTGGGGTGAGAATATGGAGAGATCGAGCGCGGGCTCAAGCCCTAAGATCAGTTCTGAAAGGTAGCGCCCGACAGCATGGCATTGCTGAAACCCATGCCCAGAGAATCCATTCGCCAGCAAAAAGCCTTTCAAATGCGGCCATTCACCCAAAATGGCATTGCCATCAAAAGTGTTTACCGCGTATAAGCCGGCCCATCCTCGGGCAATCTTGAGTTGATCGAATGCGGGAACATATTCCACGAGCTCAGGCCAAAGATGATCAATGAATACCTGTCGGTTCCAACTGAAATCAAATCCAATCGGATCATCGGGCAGTATTTTCCCAGCCATAAAGACATTTTCATGCTCCTGGATCATATACAAACCAGTAGGCAGTACCGTCAGCGGGTACGGAATTTCGGTCTCGACATTGGTCTCGAAGACGAATACCTGGCGTTTGACAGGATCGATCGGCAACTCAATTCCAATGGATTTGGCTAATTTTTGCGCCCAAGCCCCTGCACTATTGACAACGAATTTTGCAATCAATTCATCGCCAGAATCCGTACGCACCCCGTTCACCATTCTATTTGCAGACAAAACATCACAGACTTCTGCCTCGATAAAGGTTGCCCCTAACTCCGCAGCTTTATGCTTGTAGCCCATCAAAACCGCGTGGGCGTCCATTGTGCCATCCAGTGAACCAAACGTACCCCCTGCGATTTGCGTCACATCAAATAATGAAAATCGCTCTTTAATCTGGTCAGGGTCCAACCATTCGACAGGGCATCCCAATTCTTGCTGCGCCTTTAAACCTTTTAGAGCCGCTGATTTTCCAGCCTCATCCGTCATAAACAAGTTTCCTTGCTGACGAAATGCAATATCTGGTTTTACTCCACCAACCTCCATATCTTGTGCAAATGTCGACAAGACCTCAAGTCCGAATATCGAAATCTGAATGTTTTCCTTGACATTGAATTGCAAACGGATATTTGCATCGGATAAGACAGTTGAACAAAATTCATACGTGGGATCTTTCTCGATTACCGCCACTTTGAGATTTGGATCGCACTTCAACAAGAAGTAGGCCGTTGCACACCCCATTGCCCCTCCACCAACCATGATTACATCGTATTTGGTTTTGTCCATCTTATCAATGCTCCTGTATCGACACGCGAACGCTGGCTGACTATTCTACTGTGATCGGTCTTCCGCTCAAGATGCTTTTGCATTTATATCACAAATTCTTGAATTAGGTCTTGACTCTGAAGTGGCTCTCTAGAAGTTGCAGGGTGATCCCCCAAATTTATTCATACAAGAAATAACACCTTCCATTTCCCGAAGATTATCAGGCAACGAAAGGTGTAACGATTTAATTTACGAGATAGATTTATGAGGATATTAGTTGAGCGATACGCGCTCCTGCAGCCAAAACATTGAAGATCATAAGGCCAATTGCGACCAGAAAAGCAACATTCATGTCCTTAATAGCCTGTAATGTTTCTTCAATATCGTTTCCCTGTGTTGTAATCACTTTCTGAAAGTTATCAAGTGGTCGATAAAATACAAAGGCAAGTATTAAATGCAGAATGGCCAAGATTAGCAAGGGAAAATCACCCGATGAAGAATTAGGACCCAAGGAAAATAGCAAAATTTGCAACACGGCAATGATCACATACAAGATAACAACGTGTAACATTTTTGCACTTAGGGATTCAAACGTCTTATTTTGTTCAGCTGAAAATTCGTAATTCATGACACCTTCTCCAATTGGTCAAATTACTAAATAATCCCAGGGATCAGATTGGCGGCGAGTCGCAAGACATTGAGCAGCAAAACAAATCGAAAGAAACTATACGCCAGGCTCATCTCGCTCATCGCCGTAAGCAACTCATTGATATCGTTGCCACTTGTGTTGACGATGTTATTAATATTGTCCTGCGTTCGGACAAACAAATACACCAGTCAGCTACCACCGCCAAAGGCGGTGGCTTGTGGATGATGCACCTAGAAGGTGCGACCTTTCTAGTGTCTAATCAAACAAGCGCTTTTGCTCTGCTTCAGCTTGCTTTTCTTTTTCTTCTTGCCATTTCACATACTTTCGTATGCGCTCTTCATCTATTCCGACCGTGCTTACTCAGTATCCCCTTGACCATAGATGCCTTCCCCAATACTTCCGGCCTAACTGCTCATACTTCTGGAACATCCTGATCGCCAACTTGCCTTTCAGATATCCCATGATATTTGAGACCACATATTTTGGTGGTATTGTCATCACCACATGCACATGATCTGCCTGCACGTTCAGTTCTAGTATTTCTACTTTATCTTTCCTTTCACACAATGTATAGATTTGTCGCTCGACGTACTCTCCTATCTTTTCTTTCAGAATCCGATATCGATACTTTGGACAAAATACAATGTGATACTTGCATTCGTAAACGGAATGCGATAACCTTTTGAAGCGTTGGGGCACTATGAACCTCCTGAAGTTCGCACCTTCTGGGAGGTTTATAGTACCCCTTTTTCAGGTATAACCCTTTCATTACACCACTGCCCTAGGCAGTTGATTACAACTGCGATTAAAAATTCACTAGCAAAATTTTGCTAGTGAATTTTTAATACCAATTCCGCAAGTTTTCATCTGTTTTGGAATTTGATTTTCCTGCACAAACCAGATTAGGGGGAAATGAATAGTCCCTTATTAGACAAATATAGTCCAATTAACAGGATATAATATTGTTCGGTTTACACACTTGAAATATGGTTTGCTGGGAACAGGGGGTGGAGGGCAAAGCCCTCCGCCCCCTATTCCCAGCAATTTCTTACAATTACCGGTTGAAGAGATAAGAAATGAACATGCAAGATAAAAACGATAATCCATTATCATCTGCAGAACCTTGGGATCTCGTGGCAGATGGATATACTGCTGAATTAATGGGTTGGGCTGAATTCATGGCAGGCAAAGCATTAGAGCTTGCATCACTGCCATCATCACCTCATATTGTAGATATAGCAGCAGGTCCAGGCTCGCTAGCCCTTGTGGCCGCAAGACAAGGTGCAACGGTAAGTGCGATTGACTTTTCTGAGGCAATGGTAGCAAACCTGTTACGCAGGTCCAAGGAGTTTGGTTTGACTCTGGCTGATGTGCGCGTTGGAGATGGTCAGAATTTACCCTACGATGACAACATGTTCGACGGTGCCTTCTCAATGGTCGGCTTGATATTTTTTCCTGATCGGGCTGCCGGCTTCAGCGAAATGCACAGGGTTTTACGGCCAGGACGCCGAGCTGTTGTCAGCAGTATCTCTTCAATTCAAGGGCCTTTTGCGCAGGTCTTGGAAGCTATAAGTTCGTTGGTACCAGGTATGCCAAACGCGACAAACAACAAACCACCACTTAGTGATTCCCAAAAGTTTAACGAGGAGATGGCTGCGGCGGGATTTCGCGATGTTGATATCCACACTGTCAAAGGAGTCGAAAATACATCTACATTGGCAGAATTTTGGAGAAGGACACAACAGTCTGCCGCACCGGTTGTTCTCCTGAGACGCAAGCTTGGCGAGGCGCGCTGGCACGAGGTTGCCAATGGGGTGTTACACCACTTAGAGAAGAAGTTGGGGAACGCCCTGTTGAAGAGATTTATACAATGCATTTAGGAGTGGGGACGAAACATAAATAGTACAAAATCCTTGCCTCAGCGTGCATGGTGCACGCCCGTTGGCTCTATCTTAAAGAGAGGAAAGAAATAATGTCCGAACTCATTATATTTATCACAACCAATCGAATTGATAAGGGTTCCCTGAAAGAGGTGAAAGAGGCGACTCGTAAGTCAACCGAATTCTTTGAGGCGAACGGACCACAACTTATGGCTGACGTTTTCATCAATGAAAGTGAGCAGGTTTTTTATGGTCTCCAGGTTCATAAAAACTCAGAGTCAATTCTTTCGCATTGGAATATTTCCGATCCGCATATGAAAGATGTAATGCAGTACATTACGACTACACAAGTCGATATCTACGGCCAGCCAAACGAGGCTGTCATGGAAGGAATGCGCCGACTCTCCTCCAAAGGAACGGTCATTACGGTAACCCCGCGCTTCGCTGGCTTTAGCCGATTTCCAGGCATTGGGTAGCTTCACTTGCCGAACACCACCGATCAATAAAATCCCATCAGAATATATTAAATTCACTAGAAGATATAATCAGGGTAGCGGGATGCCGTCTCGCGACAAGGTGGTATTGATTCCTATCGAAGTGACGAAATACGGATATAATGAATGATGAAACATGTATTAATTACGCACATGATGTTTTGTTTGCCTTGAGTAGGGGACCTGGGCTTCGTTCCAATCCCCTACTCCCTTCATCATCATCAAAAGTGGTGAGAAAATGATTGAATTTGAACATACGATATTTATTCTTTTATTATTGAGTGCAGTTCTCAATGCCAAACCGCCACACCCGAGATGGGCCATCACCATAATTTTAGTGGGGGTGCTTTTGGCTTTCATACCACCAGCCCGTACTTTGGAACTTCCTTGGGAATTGATATTGGGTTTTATCCTTCCTTTGCTGTTATGGCAAAATATTCGCAGAATTGTCAATGCAGATTGGCGCGGCTGGAAAAGTGTCGCATTATGGGGAATAACCGTAATCGTGATGGGGATTGCGCTTTGGATGGGAGGCGCTTTGAATTGGCCCGGAGCATTGTTGTTCGGGTTGATTACAGCCAGTATGATTTGGAGAGCAGGCGAACCTGAAATCGGCGCCAGCTTTATGAGTCAAGTGGGACCGCTTACCCTGGTGTTTCTGTTGACAGAGGTCGAAGCAGCCATCCAATCACCAGATCACTATTTAGGTGGAATTTTCAGTGGGGCTTCGATCGGGCTGATTTCTGCCTTTTTTGGGCTTTTTCTGATTCGCAAATCTGCACCTAGATTTCATACCTGGATTGGCCTCGGCCAGGTATATCTGGCATATGCACTCTCATATATTACTGGAATATCAGCGGTTGCCGCTGCGCTGGTTGCTGTGATGGTGTTCATTTGGCTGAACCAACATTACCAACTTGGCTACCATGAGGAAGCTCCCTCCGCGCCCTTAAACTCTTGGTCTGGATTTGGTGTTATTTTGGTTCTATTCCTACTATTGGGGTGGCAAGGGCACCAGCCCTTATCTGTGATCTTAATCATCGAAGTGGTTGTCGGGGCAATTGTGGGATTGCTCATCACGTGGATCGGTCGCCAATTGACGCTCCCTGCCTTTCAGAGCGAACGACCTTTCTGGTTTGTGGGGCTACGCATCGGCCTTCTACTTTTCCCCGCCCTTTTGCTTTGGCCACGCGATACATTGGATGCCCCCCAACAATTGTTGGTAGCATTGGGTATTTCGATTTTGGTAATTGGCTTAACCTATATCGGCTTGGAGTATTACTTCCCCACCAAAAATAACGCACAGGATATATTTTAACCGAGAATATTAAAGGAGAGATTATGTCAAAGTTACTAATGATTATTCTTAACGACATTCAGATTCTGCCAGATCTACTAGAAGTCTGGCGAAAAATTGGGGTTCCGGGCACTACCATCCTAAAAAGTGTTGGGGGACACCGCACTCGCACTTGGCTTGAACGAGTCGGTTTGGGCGCCATAAACAACCTTTTTGAAACCCGAGAAGTTCAAACCCGCACCGTATTTGCAGTTTTTGATGATGACGATCTACTCAATCAAGCTGTTGCCGAAGCAGAACGACTGGTAGGCGGGTTTGAACGCCCAAACAGCGGTTTAGTGTTAGTGCTGCCAGTTGAACAGGCAAAAGGCCTGTTCAAAGCAGTCCCCGAACCATCACAAGAGGTTTCACCCCCACCCCTAAGAAGCGGCTGGGATAAAGTTCGTGACACAACCATTGCAACTGTTGATGCTCAAATGAAGCTCGAGCCAACCATTGTTCCAGCAGATACCCCACTTGAGGGTGTGGCCCGTGCCATGTTAGCCCATCCCAATGTTCATGTCGCCTCGGTAGTCGCTGAGGATGGTCGCCTGCTGGGTTTGCTGGAATTAAATGCCCTCGCGGACGATCTATTCTTCCATATTTTGCCCGAAGAATTTCTTAGTGAAATTACCGATCTTGAGAAACTTATGGCCTACGCAGACAAAACCCGCAAGTTAACCGCCAAAGATGCTATGACTGAACCGGCGTGGGTCAAGCTGGATGAGACTGTAACGGAAGCCTTTCGCCGGATGCACGATAATCACCTTCCCGGATTGCCGATCGTTGATGACTGCTACCAGGTGATCGGCTACATCAATCTTTTAGAATTGATGTCACTGTGTATTCTCTCGAACAATGGCGAAGACTGTGCGGAGGTGGAGTAATGAATATCGTCTGGCTAGCTGGCGCGATTTTTCTATTCACCTATGCGCTGATCGTCTCTGAAAAAATTCACCGTACCGTATCCGCATTGCTGGGTGGGGTCGCCATGATCTTATTCGTGGTTCCTCAAGAAGAAGCCTTCCACGCCATCGATTGGAATGTAATCTTTCTTCTAGCAGGCATGATGATTATCGCGAATATTCTCAGAGAGACGGGGCTTTTCCAGTGGATCGCCTTTCAGGCTGTGCAATATGGCAAGGGTGATCCATTCCGAGTGTTGGTGATTTTATCGTCCATTACAGCGGTTACCTCCGCCCTGCTAGACAACGTCACCATCGTTGTGCTGGTTGCTCCGGTCACTTTATTCGTCGCTTCATCGCTACGGGTTAGCCCTATCCCGTTTTTGATAGCGGAGATTCTTGCATCCAATATTGGAGGCATGGCCACACTGGTGGGTGACCCACCCAATATTCTAATAGGCAGTGCCGCAGGAATCGACTTCGTGCGGTTTGTCGCCAATATGGGGCCAATTTCATTACTGATTCTGCTGATCTTTTTGGTGTCAGCGCGATTCTTGTTCAAAAAAGATCTAGCTCTTCAGGAGCAGTCTTCAGCCAACATCGACAATCTCGATGCAAATGCCCTGATCACAAACCCCGATTTATTGCGCAAATCCCTGATCGTTATGGCGGGGGTTATCATAGGGTTTTTGCTCCACGGAGCCCTGCACCTCGAGCCAGCTACCATCGCACTAGCAGGGGCGACTCTATTACTTCTTTGGAGCAAAGCCGACCCACATAATGCGCTCCGAGATATTGAGTGGACCACATTATTTTTCTTCTTTGGGTTGTTTATCACCGTTGAAGCGGTCGTGGAAGTTGGCTTGATCGAACGGGTTGCCGATGCGGCTTTGCGTCTGACCGGTGGCGATGTCTCTTTGACATCGATTTTCTTGATCTGGTTTTCAGCGATTGCATCTGGAATTATCGATAACATCCCCTATACAGCAACAATGATCCCCCTGGTTAAAAGCCTTGGGCAAGCTATGCCAGCCGATCCCCTATGGTGGGCTTTGGCAATGGGAGCCGACCTCGGCGGTAACTTAACCTTGGTGGGAGCAGCTGCAAATGTGGTTGTCGCCAGCCTGGCAGAAAAAAGCGGTCACCCGATAAGCTTCAGACAATACTTCCGTTATGGCGCCATCGTGACTGTTGGATCGCTAGTTCTGGCTAGTGGTTACATGTGGCTGCGGTATCTCTAATGATTTAACTCAAGCCTGGAAATTTGTTCATATGATAGTTTTTCCAGGCTTGATGAGTTATCTAGTCTACTCATCCTGTGATCACAGTTGTTTTGCCAATGATGGGTTACCATTCAAAATATCTTCATACGTGAAAGCTACATCATCATATCTTTTCACAGTTGGAGGGACTCTTAACCGCATTTCTCTTAGATACAATTTACGCAATTCAGGGAACACGTCGTCAGGACCTACCGAGAGGGTTGCCGCGCGGTCGAGAACCGCCAAATCATCTTCCTTTAATTCAGATTCTTCTCCCTCAATAAGGCCCCAATAATCCCAGCCTAGTATCTCCACTTTGTTCAGAAAAGCGATATCGCGAACCAGATTCCCTCTGATATTAGGAAATCCTCCAACGGTATCGCCATACCCAAAGTTATTTGGATCTTCATCACCCTGGCGACACATCGACCATGCCTCTCCACCCAGAATAAATTGATCTCTGGGTACGTCGCAAGGATCAAATGAATATTGCAAAACCTTTTGGTGAATATCATCGAGTTCTGCATCCACATAAATCCATCTGCTTTCTTCCGCATTCCAATACTCACAAATCAAATGGTCTTCATACCATCCTGGGCTAAAGAATGTACCAAATCCACAGCGTGTGCGGGCAGAAATACCTTTGAATCTCAATATCGCCGTCATCATCACAGCATAATCACGACAGTTGCCAACCAATCTCTTTTCCGGTGATCGCGATTCGATCAAGGCACTTCCATCAAGTTCAATTAATCTCTCCAGTTTACTGGCAACATCCCGTATCTGATACTCCGAAACTCGATCTTCAGGAATCGAAAATCCATACGCTCCCGCCCAATATTGATGAATCAACAGCCCTTGTACCACCTTACAAAGTGATGGAATATCATTGGGTAATGTGGAAAATTGATCGGTATAAATGCCAAGCTCGGTCATGAAACTTGGCTTTCTAAAAAAATCAAGTGTATTGGTTGTCATGTTTCCAAGATTTTCCTTGATCGACACTCAGGTAATCTTCCCTACAGGAGCAATGTAGATAACAAATTCATCTCTGCCATCCACACCTACAAACTTGTCCATTTCATCCTGGTTGTAGGCTCCAATCGCACATGTTCCAGCTCCTATTGCTGTACTGGCAAGATATAAGTTCTGACAGAGATGGCCAGCATCTAGAGCAATCATTTTATGGGCCACAATACCATATCTCCATTCTGCTCTGTAAGGAATGACAGTCCAAATAAAAACGACCGCGCCTTTGCCTACAAAGGTCTGCCCCCGACAAGCCTCAGTGACTTTTCCAGTCAAATCCGAATCTGCCAATAACAAACATAATTTGTGCTCCAAAGGGAGATATCTATAAAGCCCGGGCTCAAGGGCGTTCACACGGTTTATTAGCAGGTAGCTCTCGAAAGGGTGTCGTGAGCCACCCGATGGCACAGTTCGCCGAGTAAAGGAGCCGCCACCCAAGATTTCACGCACTCCCTGGGTTGCCCATAACAAAAATGAGAGCTCTTCTAATGTCAAAGACTCTTTGGTGAATTCCCTATGGCTTTTTCGGGAACCAATTGCCTCTATCAAAGGCATATTCCCGACAGTCAATTCATTGGGGGCTATTAGTTCGATTATAGGGGAATCTTTGGAAAATGATTTTTGAGGTGATGGTGGAGGAAGTTGTTTTTTCTGATCCGTTTCAGACTCGGCCCACTCGCTCCATCGATCAGCCTTGAGGAAATTGCGATGGGATTCCATCGGTTCCATTTGTTACTCCTTTTCACATATTTTGATCTTACTCCGTTTAGCAAGATAATGACAGTTTGGCATTATGGTGAAATTGTCGATAGAAAATTTTGTAGCAATTCTCGGCGCGTCGGCACCATTCGCACGCAAGCTTGTGCAATGGCAGAAATCACCTGCGGATCGACCATCGCCAGAAAATCCGATGGGGTCCTTTTCCCTGCAAACATCTCCTGAGCGCCAGAAAGCAGTGTCTCGCAACCATCGCTACCTAAACACTTATAAAAGAACAAAGCTAAGGGTGCATTTCGGATGTCAAATTGGGTTTGATCCGTCCTTCCATCTGACAATAAACGGTAGACGGTCGAGTTAATATTTCGAGATTCTGGCATGGGAATTGCCGGCAGATAATTTTCCAAGCGTTGTTGCACGACACCTTTTGCTTGAATATCCCCCATGAAAAACGCCAAGGGGGTATCGCCCCCGGAAATTTCTGCCAATGCTTCTAGAATTGAAATGGCCAGCAATTTAACACATAGATATTCGCGTGCCAACTCAATATTACGTTTCGCAGCTGAGGTCATTTGCCGCAATTCTCGCTCGCTTGGATATCCTTTATAGCTGTGAAAGATATTTGCGGGTTCGAGCCAGGCGAAAAACTTCTCCATCTTCTGTAGTGCTTGCCGATACTCACGTATTGAGTAGATCATACCCGAACGAAGCTCGGCGTTAACCTCTGGAAGCAGTTTCCAAGTATTATCTAGAAAAATCGCTGGATCAGATTTAGCAAAGCCCGCTACATCTTGATTAGCAAACGCCACCGCACTCAGGATCGTTTCATCCACCTCGACATCCGATATTGGGATGTGGTAGTTCTGACAGATTTTCTTCATCCGGTCCGCCATTCTGTCAAAATTATTCTCATTTTGCTCATCCGAGCCTCTGAAAGGTATGGTGGCTTCGATATGAACAGCTATTTGGACTAGTAAAGTATTCGAGAGAACATGCTCCAATTTTTTCCAGGCCACTAAGGCACTCAAAAACTCATTAATGCCGATAGTGCTGGATATTGGCTGACCAGGTGAAAGGGCAAATAATTCTCGAAGCAACTCAAATGTGAAATCTTCTGCCTGCTGGGGTTCTAAAAGCAAGGTGCCACTATCAGTTTCCCCCAAATAGGGATCAATAATGGAAAAAACAGCCACAGGAAATTCGCACTCAATCTCATAATAAATCAGATCATGGAACAATGCGGCCAGAGAGCGCAATGGCGCGTTCGAGTCCGTGAGTGAGAGCGCATGATCTAAGGTATGAAAGCGCCTTGTCTCCATAGACATAACGCGATGGATAGTAACTGCCAGGTCTTCTATGGCTATAGCAGAAATATCGGCGTTTAGGTTCTCAAAAGAGTCTTCTAGGATGTATATTAGGGTTTGGAATAGCCCTGCTTCCATTCTAATCTCTCTACTTTGAAAATGACTGGCTTGATTCCATCTGTGCAACAAGTGATGAAGTTGTGCTCATTTTTCATCCAGGTGCCAAAATTGCCATTTGTCATCAAGACCATAATAATTTTATGAATATCGTGCCAGGCCCAATCGCACTTAAAATTTTCTGGTCGTTCTGCCAAATAGTTAACGATGAATTCATCTCCTACACTGAAAAACGTACAGGGGCCTTTGCGGACTTCTGGACGGCGATATTCAGCTTCCAAATCTGGATAGTGCAATGTCTTTAATACGGTAATCTTGCATGTAGGGAAAGGATTCATATAGATCTCCTGGTCATATTTATGTTTGTTCAACAAATTATTTGGCTTATTGAAGTTGAATCAGAAATCACAGCCCAATTACCGCATTAGCACGGACTACCTTGTGTTTAGGTAGGTTGTTTGCTCGCTATAAAAATTTTTTTATATTCTGTCAGATTCACCACCTGCACGACGAAATATATAATAATATCGAAATTCACCAATTCGCTGGACTTGCACCAATTCCCATCCTATTCGGTTTAGCATCGACATCCCACGTTCAAGGCTACTTTCTTGAATAGATCTTCCATCAGCTTTCATTATTTCGAATCCTATTGCTAACAATTCTGCCACATCATTGGCATTGGTAATACGAATGATGGGAGAAGCATTGGCGGGGTTTTCATCAACCGTATACACTCGGTAATTCCAAAACATGTTCATTTGATTTTGCTGAGATATCAATATTTGTTTCAGGAATCCCGTATTGCTTGAAACGATTACTGGAATCATAAATACCAAGGATAGCAACAACACATTTGTAGGAGAAATATTTGCACCCCCAATAAAACTAATGAATTTGAATATAACCCAGGAAATTACAATCGAGGAGGCAGAAACTAATAAACCATATTTTAAGAATCCACCAAATCTACTGATAGTTATTTCAATTACTTTCTTATAGTCTCTCAAATTTAATATTTTATTTTTCATGTTCACTTATTCAGAATAATCGTGATTGTCAATGATTTTATTCAATACGTAAATAGTTCAAATGTAATTCCTAGAATATCACATTTTAATCAAAAATCTGTGCGATTACCCCGCCATGTTCGAATCGGCAGGAAAAAATCGGGGACAAATATGTTGACGAAAATACTCGGAGTACATCTCATTTGCAGGCAAAGGGAATAGATCATTTGAGAGTATCCCTAATCCATCGGCCCAAACATTCTCAGTGTTCGTAGAGCGAAAGTTGTACCAGATTACATCTTCAACTAATTTATTGCCAAAGAGAAAATTCAAAGGTTATTTGGGTTCTAATGTCATCACGTAATCGTAACTCTCGTTAAGATACTCTGCTAACGTATCCAAATCATCAAGCATATTGTCGGGTATTAGCACATACCCTCTCATTGTGGCTCCGTGTGATTTAAATATCGTCGTCCCAAATTCTTCAATATACTTTACTTGATCTTGTTTTGAGTATCGAAAGCCTAATTCCCCCTCTTTATTTAACAGTGAAAACATGTGTCCGTTTGCAGATGTATAGGGCACGGTTTTTCCTTTTCTTTCAAACCGAGGGCATTTGTCAACCAATTTATCGAAGAGTTCTAGTTTTTGGTTCCACAGCATATTGTTTCTCCTATTCGTTTTTCAATGTCCAAATATCAATGTTTTTGCGGCGATTACCCTCAGGCACAAGCCGCGGCACCTGCAAGCGGGGTTGGGCAGATACATATTATATAAACTCCAGATGGGCTTCTTTATCCCAACTTCACATAAAATACTGGAGCGTTTATTGAAAGGATAAAACCACTACCTATGGTAGTGGTTTTATCCTTTCAATAAATATTCTTCTAACCAGACATATTTAGAGTATAGCATAACCAATACCACTTCTCTCTAAAGGCTTGGAAAATCATGTGAAGTTGGCTTTAGGCGATCCGGCGGCATTGACCTTGAACATTGCTCGTCAAAACCTTTGAATAAAAAATTCAACATTGCGACCCGACGTTTGGTCACCCGATCAACTGATAACCAGGTCTGATCAAAACAATGGCAAGGAACTTTCTTGTTCAATAATTGAGAAACAATTTCAAAATGATCTCTTCGAAAAGTTTCATAGCGAAAACAGAACTGCGACCTCACTATTACTGGATCTGACACAAAACCTCAGGAATCAGGATAAATGACAGCATAAATCAATGGGATTGAATTAATTTCACTCATTAGAAAAATTTTCACATCATTGCCATAAAACCAATTTTAGATTAATATACAGGGCGGTATTCTCGCTATTTATACTTATATGATAAGCATCCCCTAAACACAAGAAATTGATTACAGATGACTGCAAAGATTGTGGACATTTGAACGCGATAGCCCTCTGAAATCAAACAACAAAGTTGCACAGCGAAAAAAAGGGTATCCTAACAATGCGGAATTCTGCTTAAAAAGTATAAACTGGATGCATGATTCTTCCAAAATTCTCCGAAACACAAATATATTTGTTTTGAATTTATTTGGTTTGAGATGCTTCTTTTCGAGTAAACATAGCAGAGCGATAAATAAAATAAGAAACAAAGGAAAAGGTATATCATGGACTTTGGCATTGAGAGAATTTATCGGGAAGATCCTTGGAAAATTATTAAAGATAATTTTGACGCTGAAAAAAATCTTGTTGATGAGTCAATTTTTTCACTGGCTAATGAATATATGGGAACGCGAGGGATGCTTGAAGAAGGCTTATCCGATGATAAATCGACGGATGGTAACTATATCGGTGGGATATACCTTAAAGAAAAATTAAGCTATATCTGGAAACGCAAAGGATTCCCTACCTATGAAAACACCATGGCCAATACAACGAATTGGATTTCTATTCAAGTTGATGTTGACGGCGAAAGATTCAACATGGCCAATTCGGAATTTGCCGATTTTTATCGTGAGTTGGATTTAAAAGAGGGGATCCTAAGAAGGCGGCTTGTCTTCAAAACAAAATCAGGATGCGAAACATTACTAAAATGGGAACGATTTATAAGTCATGCTGATCGGCATATGGGGGCTGTAAGCATAACAGCAAAACCAATCAATCACGATAAAGTGGTCAAAATCCAATTTCTTTTGGATGACACCAGGGCAAATAAACTGACCAAATCACAACCAAAAATTTGCGTCCAAAAGGAATTTGATGGCGATGATTGTTACCTGTTAATGAATATACCAACAACAGGGCAGTATTATATTCATAGGATGCTTATTGAAAACCCATCAAATGCAGAAATTGATAAGCAGGAAATTGCAGAAGACAAAAAGATAGGCTATGAATATTCATTTTCAGGCGAACAGGGGCAGGAATATCAATTCAATAAAATTGTTTCTGTCTGGACCAGCAAGGATGCAGGTTATCCACATGGCCTGATTGAAAAGGAATGCGAAAGTACCGAAATTGACAAAAGCAAAGAATCTGAAATTGTTAATTTCATACTCAAGAACAGTAAAGAGAACATTGAAGCCTACGCCAAAGACGGTTACAACACATTGAAAAGTAATCACATGGAAAAGATCTCAATCATGTGGGACAGTTTGGATATAGAAATTAAAGGGGACGTATTAGCACAACAGGGCATCAGATACTGCATGTTCCAGATGACCAACACGTATCAGGGATTTGACAGCTATTTAAATATTGGTGCAAAAGGTCTAACCGGAGAAATTTATTTTGGACGAAGTTTCTGGGACACAGAAAGTTACTGCCTTCCATTTTATCTTTTCACAAATCCGGATGCGGCCAAGAACCTGGTTGAATTCCGCTATAACACTTTAGGAGAAGCAAAAAAGAATGCGCGGAGCTTTGGATATAAAGGAGCAAAATATCCATGGCAGACTATAGATGGTTCTGAAGATTGTATCTATTGGGAATATGCCTATCTGGAGGTACATCTTCAAGCAATCGTTCCTTATGCCATACGGATGTATACCCACATTACAGGCGATACAGAGTATTTGGTAACCAAAGGCATAGAGGTTCTTTTGGAAACAGCCAGGTTCTGGGAAAGCAGGTCTTCATGGGATCCAAACAGAAATATTTATGGAATATACAGGGTAACAAACGCCGACGAATGGCAAATGTTGGTCAACAACAGTTTTTATACAAACTTCATGGCTAAAAAAGCTCTTGAATACACAGGAGCTACCATTCAGATGATGCGAAAAGAGCATCCGGAAGAACTTAAGAGCGTATTCGAGAAACTGGATATAAAGCAAAAGGAAGTAGAAAAATGGAAAGATATTGCTGAGAAGTTGTTTTTAAATTACAACGAAAAATATGACATTTTTGTTGAAGACGAAATGTTCTTATCCCTTATTCCATTTTCCAGAGAAGAGATGACGAGAGAAGATATTCCTGTTGAGGCAAAGTGGTGTATTGAAAAGTTCTTGATACATGATGTTTTAAAGCAGCCGGATGTTGTCCTGTCGATGTTCTTATTCAGAAATGACTTCACATTAGAGGAAAAAGAGAATAATTACAGATTCTACGAGCAAAGAACGCTTCACGGTTCATCGCTTTCACCCTGCATTCACTCAATTATTGGATCAGAGATCGGCAGATACAATCAGGCCTATGATTACTATCTCTGGGCATCAAGACTTGACCTAGATGACTACAACAACAATACCTACGAAGGACTTCATATCTCAGCGATGGCTGGCACATGGACGAATATCGTCTATGGCTTTGGAGGAATGGTAGCAAATGGTGAGTTGCTTGAATTCAAACCGATTATTCCTGATGCCTGGGACAGCTACTCCTTTAAAGTGGTATACCGGGATAGAGTAATAAAGATCAATGTCGATAAGGAAACTGTTTCTTACCAGATTACAAAGGGTGAAAGTTTAAATATCAAGATATTCGGCCAAACCCTTGAAGCAACTTCAAACTTCAAATCTTTACCGATTTCAGAAAAGTTTACAGCCAGAAATAAGCTTGAAGCGGTAATCTTTGACTTAGATGGTGTTATCACAGATACAGCAAAATATCACTATAAAGCCTGGAAGCAGTTAGCCGATCGAGAAGGCATATATTTTGATGAAGTCATCAATGAGCGGCTAAAAGGCGTACCCAGAATGGACAGCTTGAATATTATCCTGGAGAGGAGCGACCACGATTACTCGGACCAGGAAAAAGAAAGCATGGCAAAGTCAAAAAATGATATCTATGTAGAAATGCTGGAATCATTAACACCAAACGATATTCTTCCTGGTATTCTCGATTTTCTAAAAGAGCTTAAAGAATCCAGCACCAAGATTGCCTTGTATTCAGCTAGCAAAAATACTCAAACGATCGTTAAGAAATTGAAAATCAAAGGCGATTTCGAGGTCATTATTTCTGGGAATGACGTTACCAAGGCAAAACCACATCCTGAGGGCTTTCTGTCAGCAGCTCAAAAATTAGGCGTTGCGCCAGAAAGCTGCGCGGTTGTTGAAGATGCCTTTGCTGGAATAGAAGGTGCAATAGCTGCAAAAATGAAAACGATGGGCATCGGTCAGAAACTACAGCTTCATAACGCGGACTATGTATTAGTTTCAACGAAATTCTTAACCTACGAAAGTGTAAACTATTTATTCTAAATAAAGATGGCCGAAATATTGATGTGTAATAGTCAAGACAAGATCTGACACTCATGGTTCTAAGCTGCTACAACAGATGAGTTAGCATCATGATTTAAAACTTTCTTGGAAAAAAGTGTATCAATCATCTTCTCATTCGCCAAGTGTTTTGTGTCAGAGAAGGTCTGATAGGGAGTGCGCCCGTCACAGTATTTGCCACTGTGCGGGCGTTCTGCATTGTAGTAAGAAATCCACTGATCTAGATCTTCCTGAAGTTGGTCTAACGATTTGTAGATTTTCTTCCGGAAAGCAATATCATAAAACTCTTCCTTGATAGTGCGGTGGAAGCGTTCGCAGATGCCATTTGTCTGCGGATGCCGGGTCTTTGTCTTGCTGTGATCAATATCTTCAATGGCCAGATAAAGTTGATACTCGTGGTTCTCGATCGAGC
>CAYWIC010000097.1:0-3792 GCA_964458115.1 uncultured Anaerolineales bacterium
GAGGCTGGCTTTCTTCAGCTCAACGGCGTCCGCAATATCTTGCATAGATGTGGCGTGATAACCCTTTTGGCTGAAGATTTGAGCCGCAGCTTTGAGAATTTGTTCTTTGGACACGATGATCCTCTGATAGGTAAAACCGCTGAGCAGATCTTGGTGCGAAAAAATGCGGGGGAGAGGTTTCGAGAATAAATATCGATCTCCCTACCGACCGGTCGGTAGGACAAGTGTAGCATATTATCGTTGCGCGCGTCAAGAAATTCCTCAAGGAGTTACTCACTGAAATGTGGTGTGCCGGAAATAGGGGGTGAGGGCTTAGCCCCACCCCCTATTTCCGGCGATTTCCTCGATTTTGAACGAGGTGGTGTAATTCTTAGAAATCGTCTAAGTGGTAGAATGGCTTTGAATTGGGATTGTGCGCAAATTTTTTGGTTACTATGAATAAACGTTTGATTGCTATTTTGCAGGCTTTATTTGTCGTCTTCCTGTGGGCTACTTCCTGGGTATTGATTAAGTTCGGGTTAGCAGAGATCCCACCGCTTACATTCGCGGGTTTGAGGTATTTTCTCGCCTTTCTTTGTCTGTTGGGGGTGTTGCTGTTTCGTGGTGCGAAGCATCAGGTGAAGTCCTTATCGAAAGGTGCCTGGAGTCAACTGATACTCCTTGGATTTCTGTTTTATGCGGGTACGCAGGGGGCCTCGTTTGTTGCGCTGGCACATTTGCCGGCAGTGACTGTGAACCTGCTGTGGAGTTTCAGCAGTGTTATCGTGGCCCTCCTGGGAATTGCTTGGTTATCTGAAAAACCAACCGGTTTCCAGTGGAGCGGAATACTGCTTGCGCTGCTTGGGGCGATGATGTATTTCTATCCGGTCGCGATCCCAAAGGCGCAATGGATCGGGTATTTTGTTGCCCTTATTGGGATCATGGCGAATGCGGTTTCTTCGATTATGGGACGGGATATCAACCGATCTGCAGAGTATCATCCGCTGGTTGTCACCGTGGTGAGCATGGGCGCCGGCTCGATCCTGCTTTTGGGAACCGGTCTATTTGTAGAAGGGCTGCCAGCCATTGGGTTGAGGAGTTGGACGATCATCATCTGGCTGGCCATCGTCAATACGGCTTTTGCCTTCACGTTGTGGAATCATACCCTTCGCACGCTGACGGCCATGGAGTCGAGCATCATTAATGGAACGATGCTCATCTGGATACCGATTTTTGCCGTCCTGTTTTTGGGGGAGAGCATTACGAGTAAGGAGTTGCTTGGATTGGTAGCTGCTGGCATAGGCACATTGATCGTGCAGTTGCGTCGTTTCCCCAAGTCCCATCATCAGGAAATCTAGTGGAGAGATTTCCTGATGATGGGGATGAAATAAAATTGGCCCCCATCAAAGATGATCAGCGTAATAAGAGTTCCAGAATCCCAGATAATTCAACTGCTGTATACACCAACAGAAGAGAGAGGGCAGAGTTGATGATTTGCTTTACCCATGGCCGCTCCAGGTATGTTCGAATAGCTGCCCCAAAGAGTGTCCAGGTTGAGATTGCGCAAAACCCGACTCCTGTGAGAAGGGTTGCCGAAAGCAGCAAATGTATCGGGCCGGAAACCGCCACACCCAGGAAGGTCGAATAGACTGTCAGGCTGAACACGATGACCTTAGGATTCAGCAATTGCAAGAAGAAGCCCTTCGAGAATCCCAGCAGTACTTGCTGATCTTCCTCAAAGTTGTAGCTGGCTCTAAATGTGTGATATGCGAGCCAGAGGATATAGAGCGCGCCAACGACCCGCAGAACGTTCTCGATGGCAGGGAATACCTGCAACAAGGTAGCCGAAATCCAGCCGCAAAGGAACAATACCAGGAAGAAGCCTGCTGTAATTCCATATAGATATCTCAGCGTGTTCTTATAGCCAAAAAGGATTCCCATCGAAGCGCTGGAAATATTGTTTGGACCAGGTGTAAAAGTTGTCACGATTACGAATGAAGCCGTGGCGAATAGATCAAAATCCATGCGAAACATCCTTGTCTGATGCCGGTCGATCGAATACACTATAGCACTCAATCGAGTGTTATAGTGTACAATATGGGCGCTATAGCGTCAAGTGGAGTGTTATATGAAACAGTCAATCGATGCCCTGGCAGGAAATCTGCAAAAAATCCGTGCAGACCGCAACTTGAGTCTCGATAAACTTGCCGACATCTCTGGCGTAAGTAAGAGCATGTTGCGGCAGATCGAGATCGGCCAATCGAATCCAACCATCGCCACGATCTGGAAAATCGCCAATGGTCTGAAAATTCCGTTCACTGCCATGCTAAAAGAGCAAACACAAGAGGTCGTCTTGCAGCCCTTCAAACAAGACTTGCCTCTGGTAGGTGATACGCCGGGGTATCGTCTTTACCCACTGATCTCCTTTGACCCTGAGCGCTCTTTCGAGGTCTATTATGTCGAGATCGACCCAGGCATAGCTTTGGAGGCGGAACCGCACCAGGGCAACGCCGAGGAACAAGTCTTTGTGGTGCAGGGGCAGATTGATATCTCTGTGGATGGACAAGTCTACCGGGTAGATCACGAGCATTTCATCAGCTTTCAAGCGGATTACATGCATAGATATCGCAATTCTGGTGAAGAAATTGCAGTTGCATTCATGCTCATATCCTATATGGGATAGTGATAATTTGCTCCATGAGCAACCCATTCTGTCAGGCAAAGCTTGATGTCAAACGAATAAAATCTACGGGAGGTGTGAGAACCTCCGTAGGTTTACATCAAATAGTATAGGAAGGTGATTATGGCCAAAAGCGAAGAATCAGAAATCCGAGATGCAATCCTGAAGTATTATCATGATGGCCATGCAAAATATGATCCAGCGTTATATCGACAGATTTTGCATCCTGAATGGAAATTCTTTATGATCGAAAATGGAGAATTGCGGATCGTGGGCCGGGAGGAATTTTGTGAGTGGTACCACCCGGCAAAATTGAATCCCGAATTGGATTGGGAGACCGAATTTTATCGCATCGATGTGACTGGCGATAATGCCTCCGTGAAACTTAGGATTGAAAACCAACGCGTAAAATATATCGATTATCTCAACCTGATGAAAATTAATGGCCAGTGGTGGATAGTGCATAAATTATCCGATGAAACTCCAAAGGATGAGTAAGAAATGTCCCCGTCGAGTCGTCACATTATGGATAAACAATCAACATGAGGAGAGGATCCCCAATGGCCGAACTGAAAACCAAGCTCAACGATGCAAGCGTCCAGGATTTCCTAAACAGTGTGGAAGATGAAAAGAAGCGCAAAGACAGTTTCGAGATTCTCGAACTTATGCAAGAGATAACTGGTGATGAGCCAAAAATGTGGGGCAGCAGTATCGTCGGATTCGGTAGTTATCATTATAAATATGCCAGCGGCCGGGAGGGAGACTGGTTCTTGACGGGTTTTTCCCCCCGCAAACAAAGCCTGACGCTCTACATAATGTCAGGATTTGAGCAATACGACGATCTACTAGGAAAGTTTGGCAAGCATTCTACAGGCAAATCTTGTCTCTATGTCAAAAAAACCGAAGACATTGATATGCGGGTTTTGAGAGAGCTAATCGAGCTTTCTGTTGAGCATGTTGCTTCAACGAATCAATAGATTGTTATTCAATTAACTCAATCAACATTTTCATCGAATAAGGGTCTCCGGAAACCGCCATGGGGTCATCCAGATTTAGGGGTAGGGGGGGGGGGGGGGGCGCCCCCCCCCCCCCCAAAAAAGGGGGGGGGGGGGTTTTTATTTTTTTAAACGCAT
>CAYWIC010000097.1:3802-19637 GCA_964458115.1 uncultured Anaerolineales bacterium
ATTCAATTAACTAAATCACATTTTTAATTTAATATGGGTTTCCGTACCCCGCCTGGGGGTCTTCCCTTTTTTGGGGTTGGGGGGGTGCACCGCACCCCGCCTACCCCTAAATCTGAGGAATCGCTTTGGTAAATTCTAGAGACACCGATAATGAGAAAGCCTCTGCTCAACGAAGAAGGTCACCTTGTCATCGAATTTCAAGCGCGCTATAATCCTCGTGCTTAGAGAAAGGTTTACGAGGTAAGTATTGTTATGCCTATTTATACGTATCGCTGCGAAAATTGTGGTGTCCAGTTCGAGCGCCGCCAGAAATTTTCCGATGATCCATTAACTGTTTGCCCAGAATGCGAGAAAGATGCTTTGCGCAAAGTATATTTGCCAGTGGGCATCGTGTTCAAGGGTTCTGGTTTCTATTCCACTGATAACCGCTCGTCTTCCAAGGTCCTCACCTCTTCAAAATCGGAAGAGGGCGAGAGTTCATCTAAAAAAGAGAAGAAAGACGATAGCAAGAAAGAGAAGACCAAAGCTGTAGAGAAATAATCTTAATAATTAAAAAAAATAGGTCCTAACGGGTTCATAGAACCCGTTAGGACCTATTTTTTTTAAATTATCGAATTTGGATAATAGTATCTTCAGCGAATATTGGATCGACATCTATTCCTAGGGATTTGTACAAGCCTGGGGGTACGCTGATATCTGCTAGATACAGTTCGCCGACGATATCCCGGGCGGTGTCGACCATCAAACCTATTTTGGGGAGCGCCAAGGTCAGGGTTGCACGCGCCTGGATGTGAGGTTGGTAGGCACCCCCTGAGGTTGTATCCAGCCCTGAAGGTGTATCCAGACTAAGGACTGGCGCTTTATGCTGGTTGGTGAATTCGATCAGGCTGGCTGCCGTCCCGCGCGGCGCTCCAGAAAGACTATATCCGATGATCGCGTCCAGGATCAGGTCTGCTCGAGGCAGAGCATCAACTTCACTTGCTGCGCAGATGGGCAGGTCCATGGCTTGTAGGATGCGGAGTTGTTCGGAGGGCACGCCTCGCATCTCCGGGGGAGATTTTGTCAGGAAAACGTACACATTGGCACCCCAATTGTGAAGCCGGCGTGCCGCAACCAGTCCACCCCCGCCATTGCCGCCGCTGCCTGCTAACACAAGAATGGTTGCCCCATGAGGGTTACCACGCAGAAACCGTTCCTTGGCCAGAGAAGCAAGGTTGAGACCGGCATTCTCCATCATCTGTTTGAGCTCAATGCCATAGCTTTCGACCATCAGTTGATCGACTTGGCGCATCTGTTCTGTTGTAATTGATGGTATCTGCATGCTTTCTTCAAATCCCAAGAAACAAAAGAGCGCAAGGTGGGGTAGCCACCCTGCGCTCTTCTGTTTTCAGTTCTGAATAATCTTCATTCATGATCATCCGAAGTCGCTTTGATGGCATCCAAGAGCGCTTCGAATTCTTCCTGACAATTTGCACAACGATTGAGATGGGCTTCTACCAGAGGCATAGCCTCGGAAGGATCTTTGCCCTGTAATTGTGATTCGACGAAGATATCGACGAATTCAAAACAATCATCACAGCCAATCTCGTCCTCGCGGGTGTTGGCGATTGCCCGGGTCATCTTTTTGATGATATCGACATTTAATTCCATTGCATTCTCCAGATACACAGATGCCTTATGTGTTATTTATCTTACGCTCCATCAAAAGCTGACAGGATCTCTTCGATCGAAAGCCCCTCGGCAAGCAGCTCGCGCTTGAGGCGCTTGCGCGCATCATGGATCATCTTGTAAAGCGCATTGCGATTGGTGCCCATTTTCTCTGCTACCATTTCCAATGGCATTCCACTGCCCATCACGGCCTGGAGCGCATTTCTCTGCCGCTCAGTAAGGCCCTCCTCGATCACTCGCATCACAGTCTCGACGATCATCTGTTGGGTGGTCTGTTGCTCGGGGCTGGCGTCGGGGTCGGTCAGAATGGCGGGGGTAAAATCGGGTCCGCTGTCTTCAGGGAGCAAGTCTTCTAAGGCGACATCTTGCCAACGTTTGCGGCGTAACTCAGTGTAGGCGACCCGGATAGCGATTTTCTGTGCCCAGGTGGTCAGTTTGCTTTCGCCTCGGAAGGTGTCTAGATTATCGAGGATCTTGATCAGGGCATCCTGAGCGAAATCTTCGACCAGCACATCGATATCACCGCGCGTGCGGGTGGAGAGCGAATAACTCAGGCCGCGAATCAGTATGTCTCGTAAGTCTTCGATGGCCTGATCCTGATTCGGTCCGCGCAAATCTGCCAGCCATTCTTCGTTTGTGCGTTCACTCATGGGGAGTTCATTTCCTCCAGACTTTTCCTCATCATAGGACTGGCAAATTATAGCACGAGCCTGGTCTGGAGGCGCATTCCCCCTTCAACGTGGCAACCACCCCAAACGGAATCTGAGACTCCAGTTGGGGTGGCTGCTAAATTTCAAGATTCGATTGCGCCATCTACAGCGCGTATATTTCTACACTACGTGCTCACCCTTCTTGTAAGGTGTCTCCTGGGACAAAGGCAGCCCAGGCGAACCAGAATGTATCGTGGTGGTTGAGCGCTTTGAGCGATGTGCCGCTTAGAGGGCCGGCAATCGCCTGGCCGAAGATATCCCAGGTGCTGTTGGTGTTCTCGTCGTTGAAGGTGCCATCACCATTGTCGCTAAAGACCAGAACTTCGTCGTCGACCATGGCTTCGAAAACACCCGTCGCACCGACATCGTTGCCTTCTGCGATCACGGATGAGTCCAGCGCTGAAGCCGTACCTGCTTTCCAGAACACTGCAATGGGGGTCTCGCCGACAACGTCATTGATGACAAATTCCTCACTCAGTCTTGTGAAGGCATAGGCGCTGGAATCGCCGCTATCTAACACGACGCCCACAACGCGGTCCATGGGGCGCAGTTGGTCGTCGATTTCGCCGCTGAACAAGAAGGGGAAGGAGTTGATGTTGTCGTAGCCAACGTAGGGATTTTGCCCGTATGGCCGGCTGATGCCCGTATCGATGGAGAGAACCTGCCCATCGGGGTATTTGGTCTTGAAATCTCCCCAAGAAATGATCGCCGCGGGGACTGGGGTCAGTTTGGTGCCGGTGTAGGAACCGACGATGCCCTCACCACTAAACTGCTGCCACCAAGATTGGGTCTGGCGATCGTACATCACCAGATCGCTGTGGCGCAGGTTGCCGGAGGTGCCAAATGTGACGGGCTCACCATCGTGCTCGAAGCGTTCAAAGACCAGCGCAGTGTTGCACAAGGGACAGAAAGTGACCACAACCGGGAGTTCGTTGACCGTATCATTAACAATTTCGTGCCAGGTCATAATCTGCAAGGGATAGGCACGCACATCGTCCTCGAGCGTCAGTAATACAACCGGTTCGACATCTCTGAGCCAGTTATCGGCAGAATCGATAGTCTCGAAGGTGGGTTTGTCGATTGGGGGAATCCCATCGGGGGGCGGTCCACCGGAGAAGATTTCACTATAGTCGACACTGTGCTGGCAGAAGTCGGTCAGCTCCCAGTGGCGCACGTCAAAGCTGGGTTGTTCGCCGTTGAAGGGATCTGCGCATTCATGCTCGCTCTCTGTAGAAGTGGCAGGTGAGACAGGTGCCACATCGGCAACCGTTTCTGCATTCTCACCACCTGTGTCTTCGGATGCCTCTTCGCTTGCGCTGAGGTTGCTGGACGAGGGGGCTTGCGCCTGGACAGGCCCAGCTGAACAAGCTGTCGCCAATAAGGCAACAAAGAGCAGTCCAATGATCCATCGTGTATTCGACATAACAGTCTCCTTAGGTAGGATTTGATTATGCTAGACTGGATGGGATTGTTGGGAATGCTCTTACTTGGTGATAGTTTCTCTCATCTGGCACAAATCTATAAAAAATGGAAGGGGTGTCACGAGGAGCCCCCTCTTCAATATTTTTGATTTTTTATATAGTCGAGAATTTGATGTCGGTTACATCCAGGTGCCTGAAACATCCTGTTTGATTTGAGTTATCTCTTTCCCCTCCTCAGTTGAAAAGAATTTTCGGATGGGAACGATTTTCAGTTGGAATTTGTTCTCTTCGGCCCAGATTGCCAGAGAATGGAGCTCCCCCAAACTCGCCAGCATGGCCTCACTCTCCTTGGGACCGAAGCGGTAGGTCAGCAAATATGTGTACTTTGAGTTGATGCTATCCAAGATCTGCCTGATGGCATTTTTTATCTCGCCAGGGTTGGGCACATCATGTAAATGCTCCAGAGCATCAATCGGCAGTTTCAAATTAACGCGGAAGATCTTCAAGATCATCGGTCGGTGCAGAAATTTTGCTAATGCTGCTGGATGAGAAATCACCATATCGGTTGGAATCGACTGCTCTTCCCCCATCGAATTCTGAATGCCAATCTCCAATTCAAAACGCTCATCCCTGATCTTGACATCCAGGGCGGGGTCGTCCTCCGGCAGGAGATTCCTCACTTGAGCCATAACATGATTGGCATACTCTTCGAAGTATGTTTTGCGTCCCAGGCCAGGTGTCAGTTTCGCGGCAGGGATCAATTCTCCCATGCAGATGGTCAATCTCGGGCGTTTGAATTTCAGCGCCGCGTCCAAAGCCCCGATGGTGCCTCCGTAGCCAATCGGTAGCACTGGAGCCTGGGAGCGATAGCTCAACCAGGCCACCCCAGTTTGGGCCTGCATTTGCCCGGGATTCCAGATGCCTCCTTCAGGGAAAATTCCCAAGAAACCACCGGCTTCGAGCACTGCCAGCGCTTTTTGTAATGCCTGACGGTCCATATGGCCACGTCGGATGGGGATATACTTGTAGATTGATTCGAAGAATTCGGTGATCTTCTCTTGGGGGAGATCGCCTGCGCCGAGAAACTCTACCTGCCAGGGCGAGTAAACTGACATTAACACCGCCTCCATGGCCGCATTGTGGTTGCCCACCAAGATGATCGGCCCATTCTTAGGCAAGTCTTCTCCGCCCACTTTCTCTATGCGGAACAAAATTGGCAATATCAGGCGTCCAATCAATCGTAGGACGCCGCGCACAAATCGGTGACGGGGATATTTTATAGGATGTTGATTTTCGTGGATCATCTCGATATCTCGAAATTTCGATATTGGTGTAGAATAAGGCGCAACTTAGCGTGTGATTCTCGAACAGCGTGATTATATCTTAGGTTGGGTCTTCGAACTCTTCGCCGGGAGGGTTTTCGGTGAGGCAGATGAGGTGAGATTTGCTGGCACAAGATGCAGGTTATTTACGTGAAGACGATCTTTATAAGGGGTTCAGTGTTCTGTCTCGAAATATAATTCTCCGTTGGCGGAATTATGTTGTAGATTATGGCGATCTTCAGAAAATCAAATCAAAGTTCGAACAGATGAAGGATCACCTAGCATCGAATAATCTGATCGTGTTATTCGACCACCATTATGCTTTCGATGCCTTGCCACTGGGATTAGGATTGGCACGCTTTGCAGAAAATGTCTCCAGCGTAATCATCCCATATGCCGTTCACCTGGATATGGGGATAGGCAGAGAAGGAGAGCCATCTTTGCGTTATTTTCTGCGTTCTAAACTGTTCAAATGGTTTATCGACGATATCCGCAAACCTAATCCGAGTATTCGATTCTTCCCTGTGGTCCGAGAATTTGAGAGAGATAATCCCAGGCTTTTCCAGATCGTGGAACAGGAATTCTCTGGAATAAATTCGACCTATTTGAAATCACTCGTACGCCAGTTTCGAGGTGTAAACTCGGGGCAGGTCTGCTTTCTGACTCCCTTCTCCGGGATTGGTTTCCCTGAGAAGCCTCTATTGCACCCGCAACTCTATCGTTCGATCGATTTGGTCCAGGCAAAATGTGAGCGAGACTTTCCTTTGTTTATCGCTGGAGCATACCCTAGTTGGCGTGCATACTCAAATTATCTAGCCCCCCTATTGACCAAGCATTTGATCGTTTTGAGAGGCCCTTTTTACCTGCCTCGCCAGGATTACGAGGCGGCATATCGGGTTATCGAATCTGAGATAACAGAAATCCGCCGTGCGGCTGATTTCGCACCCCCAGATTACAAGCTCATATTAAACAAATAATGGGACGAGATTACTCGTCCCGATACTTCACACTGGCCCCAGTGGGGAAAGGGCTCGACCCCCGTTTGAAGTGGAAACCTGCTGCCCCGGCGTGCCCGCCACCCCCGAAGTGTGAGGCGATCTCGGCCACATCCACCTCATCGGAATAAAGCGACACAAAGGTATACAGCTCTCCATCCAATAGATTATCGATATAGCAATATGCGATCTGATAGCCGTGGTTGCGGATGTGCTCGCCCAGATCTCCCGAGCCACGCATGTTGATCGCCAGAGTTCGGTAGCCCTCGAGAATCACTGGGAACCCATAGCGTGCTGTGGAACTCTGGATTGACTTCAAGCGCGCTTCTCTCAACGCGCGACCATGCTCGATGATCTCGTTGAGAAGTGAGCGGTCATCATCTAGAAGCGGTCCCCAGAGTCGGTCGTTGCGCGGGTTGGTATTGAGCTGGTAAAGGCCTTCGTTGAACGCCCCGGTATCCTGGTGATCCCAGCGCCAAATATCGCGGTCGCCGACAAGTTTTACGGCCAGGGGCACCGGCTTGTCCGGGAAGAAATAACCCCAGGTTAGCACACAGGCAGCTTCACTAGTGTCACGCACCCCAGGCCACTGTTCAGAAATATCAACCAAATCGTTCAAAGCCGTCTTGTGGTGATCGATCCAGGTCAGCTTGTGATAAGCAGATAGACGCTCCATATCTTCGCGTTCGAGTGAGAAATCGACAATGATGATGTGGTCTGAGACCAAGACATCCTCGAGAGGCAGTGAGTCGCCGTACTTCATTTCGCATAGGCTCATCTCCGCACCTATCGCGCGGCGAACAATCGCTGCTGATGCGCGCCCATCAGCGTCATTATGGTATAGGCAAAGAGTTTTCATAGTTTCAGTGAAATTTGCTTGTTCGCTATTCCAGTAGCGCTTGCAGTGTCGTGTTCATATTGACTAACCGCTGGCTGGTGTTTTCGACCATGTACTTGTGGAAGGCAGCTGCTATAGAGGGGTCATTCTTCTCCATTTCCTTTAAAGAATCGAGAGATAGATAATAGACGATACATGGCATGTCTGTCACCACAGTGGCAGACGCCGGATTGCCTAAATATGCCCCAATTTCGCCAATCACGGTACCTGAGCCCATTGTGCTCAATCGTACAACCTCGCCGTCATCTAAAGTAATTTGCACCGTCACCTGACCACGTTCGATGAAGAAGATGCCTCTTGGCTCATCCCCCATAATGATCAGTTGGACATCCTTTTCGACGATCTGCTCTTCCAGGTATGCCATAAAGCTTTCAGCCTTGATCTTGCGTGGGAACGATTCGGCGATCTGGGCTCGAATAGAAGGGATCAGGACTGTGGTCAGATCCCCCGTTTGAAGAAGTTCATTTTCGCACCATTCCACCGCGTAATCGATATCAGCGAAGCGCAGTGAAACCTGACTCTCTTCCTCTAGTATGCTGCTTTTTTCTAACTGTCGCTGAATGCTTGGACTTAGATCTGCAAAGACGAGTTTGTAACCCTTGGCTTCAGCATGATAATGCATACTGATGAAACTATTTAACGCCGAGGAGTCCACTCCGCTGACAAATCTGAAATCGAGCACCACAAATTTTAGTAAAATCTTGTCACGCGCGCGTTGTTCGACTTGTCGTTGCAGGTTATGTGCGGTGCCGAAAAAGATAAACCCTTGCAGTTTGAGGATCATTACCTGATCACCAACAGATCGCAAATATTGTTGGTGGTGAGGATCACGCTGCACATTACTTTGGAAATTTGCTCCAGAAAGTGAACTGCGCACAATATCGATTTGGCTGTAATTCAGAGCGAACAGGACAATCGTTGCCAGTACTCCCACCAGGACGCCTTGCAATAATCCTAGACTGATGATCACTCCCAAGATCACAAGTAGGATCAAGTATTCCATCCTGGAAATCAATAAGCGCGGCTCGAAAACCCAGCGTATTATGAAGGATAATCCCAAGTAGATCAGCAGTCCCCCGATCAAGATTTTTGGAATAAGCGAGAGTAAGCCGGCACCAAAATAGATGGTCACGCCAAAAATGCCGGCGGCGACGATGCCAATAAATCGATTACTAACACTCATTTTGTGTGAAAGGGCGGAAAGGCTGGCAGAGTGATATCCCATGATGCCGCCGCCAAAGCTGGCCAATATATTTGCGAAACCTGAAGAGACAAGTTCTCGATTGAAATTGATAGGCTTTCTGGTAGCTAACTCGATCCCACTACTGTTAAATAGCATACTGATCAGCGCCGTTGGCAATAAGGTCAGCATCGTTAAAACTTGCTGGGCTATCACCCACCAGTTGGCATTCTGGAACTTCAGCGATAGGTAGGGATCCCACAATTCAGCACTGGTGAAGACCCCAAGCAGCCAGCCTTGTTCCGCCATGGCGCTTTTTGAGACCCCATTTTGAAACCCGATTAAATGGAATATACCCAGTCCGATAATGAAGGCAATCGGGATGACGGCGTCGTGTTGGTAGCGTCTTTGCATCAGATAAACAACGATGGCGAAGAGTAGACCTGGCGCCCAGCGCAAGATCGAGTAAGGGTAGAACCACTGTTGGATGAAATCAACCTGCAGCGGTAAGTCGATCATCACGCCAAAGCCGCCTTTCAGCAGCAACCAGCCCAGTCCGGCCATAAATCCGCCTGTCACCGGATAAGGCATGAAACGGATGAAGCGCCCTAAACCTGATATTCCGAATAAGAGGAAGAAGACCCCAATTCCCAGGGTGCTTATTGCCAATGCAGCGGCGACCGATACAAAGACTTCCTCCGACGACGCCGATGAAGGCATACCAAATGCAACTTGGGCAGCTAATAACGCCAGGATAGGCGTGGTGGCAGCTTTAGGAAAGGCGATCGTGCCAGGGTAAGAACTGGTCAGTGCCATGGCCGCCGTGAGGACCATACCACTGAATAGCGTGAGTCCAATCCCCAGGGAGACATATTGCACAAGCTCACCTGAAAAAATCGTTGCCCCATAAGATATAGTATTGCTAACAGCGACAATCCCAGCTAATGCGCCAGCAAATAGAGTCAGTACGAATTGTTGGGAAAACCTACGCAATTTGCTAGGAGCGATGTCAGCCATGTCAGTTTGTTTGGATTATCCGCCGAAGGGGGTTGCCAGTGGAACAGGTGTGAAAACCAGGATGAAGATGACCAATCCCAAAATGGCGATGGACCGGCGCCGAGGGTCCAAGGTCGTAATTTGGTCCAGGGGTTCAGCATAGGTACGGCCCAGCATAAAGATCAAGAACGCCCACAACCACCAGCCAGACCATGCCAGTCCGAGTAACAGCAGCGCTCCCAAGATGATGGGCATCAGGCGGCGAGCTTGACGGCCGAGGAGAACATAGATCAAGTGGCCACCATCGAGCTGTCCCGCGGGGATCAAATTGAGCGCAGTCACTAGCAATCCTGCCCACCCAGCCCAGGCTACAGAGTTCAACGTGACATCGATACCTCCTACGGGCATCGGCATGCCTGTGAAGAAGTAGCGCGTCCAATACAGTAGCGGGTTGAGTCCTCCAAAACTGGCGGGTTCAGGCAGCCACTTGCCAGTGACAAGGAATTTTATCCCCAGGTAAAGGATAGAGTTCCCCTCGAATGCCTGACCAGGTGGGAAAACATCGGGTAGCTGGTGTACTTCAGAAGTGCTCAGGCCAATCAAAAGCACGGGAATAGCGACAACCAATCCAGCCAGTGGGCCGGCAACGCCGATATCCAATAAAATGCGTTTGTTCCTTGGTGGCTCTTTGAGGCGAATGGCTGCACCCATGGTGCCAAATGGACTGAACGGAAAGGGGATGAAATAAGGTAAGGTTACATCGGTTTTGTGGTAGCGCGCTGCCAAATAATGTCCAAATTCGTGCGCAAGCAAGATGCCCAACATACTTGCGGCAAAGGGCCAACCACTGGCAAGGTTCCCAAGGATGTGAATCAGATCGGTGAAGATATCGCCGGTTACAGGGCCCTCATAGCCATAAAGCGCCCCGGCAAAAAGCACGCTCAATAATGTCAGGACGAACAAGATCACATTGATCAAGGGATTCGAAGGCGAGGCATGGTTGATGCCTTCTACTAAGATAACAACATGACGGCCTTCTTCTTCTCTGAATAAGGGCGTGATCTCGTAGGGGCGCAGCGCTTCAGCTAACTGCTCGTAAGCGATTTGGGAATCACCCCAGAGCCGCCCTCGGAAGCGGGCTAAATAGCCGAGATTTGCAGAACCCCAGGTGGTATCATCCACACGCAGGACGCGTTCAACCAGTCGAGCGATGATCGCCTCGTTTTGGGGTACAGCCGATATGGTTTCAGTCATAGGTATTTTTTTGTATTCCTCTACCTGAGTCCATAGAAAAACACCTGAGCGTGAGTCCGAACATCTCACGCCGAGACTTTTTCAATGGAGCCACTACCTGTAATTGATCAGGCGGGAGTGGATGGGAGTCGAACCCACCGCGGCCCGCAGAACGACCCGCCACCGGTTTTGAAGACCGAGGAGCCCACCGGGACTCAACCACCCCCATAGGGTAATTCTGGGGATGTGCAGCGATTATACCGCAGAAAAACGGGAGATTTTGGATCTCTGGGTAGTGTCTTTGGCCCATTTGGGAGACACCAAAGCGCTCTTAGAGAACCGTCATTTGTCAATGAGTGGATGTGACAATTGACTGTTGACGTAGTATCTTGGATCAATTAACCTGGGGTAGTTATCCTTGAAAATAGACAACCTGGAGGTTCTGCTATGGTTATGACAATTACCGATGAATGCATTTCTTGCGGCGCTTGTGAGCCGGAATGCCCCACAGAAGCAATTTTCGAAGGCGACGAAATCTTCGAGATCGAAGCCAGCAAATGCGTCGACTGTGAAGGTTATTTCGACACAAATCAATGTGTCGATGTTTGTCCCGTTGATTGCGTTGTCCCTGTCTAATCATCATTAAGGAGTTACGCACTTGAAGCGGATTGGGCTGGGAATAGGAGGTGGGGGCTTCGCCCCCACCTCCTATTCCCAGCCATTTTTTCGCTGAACTGCGTAAGTCCTTATCATTATTAGAGTTCCAACCTGAACACCCTCGCTTTAGGAGCGGGGGTGTTTTCTATTGACATGCTTGAACTCCCTATGCTATCATTCGGCAGCCGGCAGGCCTGTCGGCGAAAAAAAAGAATATTGGAGAGATAGCGGCTGACCCCGTACGTGTGTGCGGGGTACGAGGTGGAGGTTCCTCCCAGCGATGGGAGTGCTAACGGCGAAACCAAGTTTGTGAAAAACATGGTTTCGGTAGGAAAATCGGATCGATCAGCGGATGCCTCTGAAGCCTGACCACGGGCTTCTCTTTCCCTTCCGAAAAGTGCCGGAGTAAAACCAATCAGCAATGATCGGGCCAAAGACCTGCACAGTGGTCCAAACCGTTTGTCTGAAAATGCAAACCGTTTGTGGATCGAAGGAAGGGCTGCCGCAACAGTTTGGATTTTGTTAACTGGGTATGCCCATGCATATCCAGTTTTTTGTTAATGCTCAGGAGGCATTCAAATGGATAACAAAAAATTATTAGATAGAGTCAAGGCGGATAAGATTAAATATGTCTCATTGCAATTCACCGATGTGATCGGTTCGGTAAAAAGTGTCGATATCCCGCCCAGCCGGCTTGAGAGTGCGCTGGAAGATGGCGTCTGGTTTGATGGTTCATCTGTGGAAGGATTCGCCCGCGTTCAAGAGAGCGACATGCGCCTGGTGCTAAACCCTGAATCCTATTCGATCCTGCCCTGGTCATCGGAAGAATTCAAACGAGCGCGCATATTCTGCGATATCTACAGGCCGGGCGGGGCGCCCTTTATGGGTGATCCACGTGGTGTGCTGAGACGTGTTCTTGAAGGGATTGAGAAACGAGGCTGGGTATTCAATGTGGGGCCGGAACCTGAGTTTTTCCTGTTTAGGCGGAACGGTCCCGAGGGGATTCACCCTGTTCCCCATGATGTCGGTGGTTATTTCGATTTTTCGCCTGGGGACGAGGCCGTTACTGTGCGCTCCAAGCTTATGCGCGCGCTGGAGGTCATGGGCCTGGATGTCGAAGCGGGCCACCACGAGGTTGCTCGCGGCCAGCATGAGATCGATTTCAAATTTGGAGAAGCGCTCAGAACAGCGGATAATGTGCTGACGATGAAATACACCATCAAAGCGATCGCTGCGCAGCATGACCTGGTCGCCTCGTTCATGCCCAAGCCCATTTTCGGGGTCAATGGTTCTGGGATGCACTGCCACCAATCCTTGTTTGATAAGGATGGCAAAAATCTGTTCTTTGATGACAACGATGAATATAAACTCTCGAAGATCGCCTATGGCTTCATTGCTGGGCAATTGAAGCACGCCCGGGCATTAGCAGCCATTGTGGCCCCCACAGTGAATTCTTACAAACGGCTGGTTCCTGGATATGAAGCACCAGTCTATGTCGGTTGGGCGCAGATCAATCGCTCGGCGCTGATCCGCATCCCCAGGCACACACCAGGGAAAGATAATTCGGTGCGCGCAGAATTGCGCTTCCCCGACCCATCCGCTAACCCGTATCTGGCTTTTGCGGCCATGCTGGCGGCTGGGCTGGATGGCATCGATAACGAATTGGAATGCCCCGATCCCTTGAACAATGTCAATATCTGGTACCTGACGCCCGAAGAACGCGCCGCCCGCGACATTGCAGAACTGCCTAACTCATTGGCAGATGCGCTCAGGGAACTGGATCGGAATATCATGTTGAAGGACACCTTAGGAGCGACAATATATGACGCCTTTATCCGAGCAAAGTGGGCTGAGGTGGAGGAATATCGCACTCAGGTGATGGATTGGGAAGTCAAGCGTTACTTAGAAGTTGCATAAAAAAATCTTGGAAAAAGGGGTTGTCGGCTTACGCACGACAACCACTTTTTCCAAGTCAGCTTGGCCCCGTGTGATCAACCAGTCTACAGAACGCACAATTTTCTGGCGCTGTCGTTGGCTGTCCGCATGTTTTGCAGGCGTTCATTTCTACTTTTCGGATCTCTGGTTCAGTGAATAGACCCCGCTCCTTGGCTTTGAGAAAATTTAGATAGAAAATAAGCTTTGCCCCTGGGCGCTTCGATTCTAGCTGGTTGAGGATTTCCTTATAATAGATCGTTTTCGCGCCAATTGAATGTGGGCATTCGTCGTAGATGTAGTCAATGCCCTGCAGCAGCGCATAAGCCGCCGTCTCACGTTCATAGAATCGAAAGAGTGGTTTGACCTTGCGTACTAGCCCGTCATGTTCTGCCTCGAGTACTGGACCCTGGCGCAAGAGATAATTGTCCAGCCAATTGAGCGTGTTGCCAAATAGAACCGCGGCCTCATCGTCAAGATTGTGTCCGGTTGCTAAGACGTCGTACTCTCCATCGCGGGCTACGCGGTTCATGATATTTCGTTTGCTCATTCCGCAGACTGCGCAAGGCTTATCTTTCCCACGTGGCGTTTTCTCGTTCAGTTGGGGGACCGTACTGCCATAGCTTTCAGCGACATCCACTACGATCAAATTCAAACCTCGTCGCTCAGCATACCGTTGGCTGAATCGTAGAGACTTATCCGAATAGCCAAATCCACCATCAATTCCCAGCCCAATGTACAGCCCATCGACGTTGTAACCAAGTTGGATCAAGATATCCCAGAGAGCCAGGGAATCCTTGCCGCCGGATACCGCTACGAGGATCTTGTCCTCGGGAGAAAACATATTGTACTTTTCGATGAATCGCTGGGTTTGGGCGGGAATCCAATCCAGATAGTGTTCTTTGCAAAGCGCCAGTTTGTGCTGGCGCATGTTGATGGCGGCCTTGCCGCCGCATTTGTTGCATTTCATCCGGCGGTCATTTAGCCTCCAGAGATCACAGCAATAAGCTTGATTTCATCACCGTGATCGATCAACTCATCGTCGGTCATCAACTCGCCTTGGCGCGTGGCGATGACAGACTCTGGTAGGATCTCGAGCTTTTCCAAGGCCGACCGGACGGTCATGCCTGATTTAACTTCGAATTCTTCTTCTCGGAGGATTAGTTTTGCAGACATTGCATTACCATATTTGTGTAGACAACATGAGAAAATTCGAAAAAAGGGTGTGAGCCGGGGCGCAGCCCCGGCTCACACCCTTTTTTCAGTCACTCTCAAATTGTTTCCATTCTACCTTGGGGTAAGTCTGTCGTCCATAGGCGCATGCTATAATCCCGCCAGAGCAATTCAAAGGAGATGATGTTCATGCCAGTTGAGACATACTCAATCAAATTAGAAACCAGCGGCGATGCCGATATTCAAGACATTACTGAGGCTGTCGGGGCAGTTCTCTATGAATCCCAGCTGAACAACGGGGTGTTAACCATCTTCTGCCCCTCGGCAACAAGTGGGCTGACCACACTTGAATTCGAGTCAGGCTGCATCAGCGACCTGCGCAGGCTGTTTGACGAGATCGTCGATCCGAACCGGAATTACGCTCATAATGCTCGCTGGGGCGATGGCAATGGACATTCCCATGTGCGCGCCGCGCTTCTGGGGCCGTCGTTTTCAGTGCCTTTTGTCCAGAACCGCATGACCCTGGGAACCTGGCAGCAGATCGTTTACGTCGATTTCGATAATCGCCCACGCCGCCGGGAGTTGGTGGTACAGATCATTGGAGAATAAATCAATCAGGCATCCGCTCGATACCAGTCACTTTTCAGTTGGGATGCTGATTCGCGCTGATATTCTCAGATTCGTAAATACCTATTCCAATGGTTTGGCGTAGATGCCCAGGTGATTGCCGACAGGCCGCTCACGGCCAGGGATGCGGTGGTTGATAGGAGAGTTGAGCACCTTGGCAACCCCCAATGGTCCCTCTACAGCCATCGTTGATGAGCCGCCTCCGTCAAGGTTTATGGCGTTATATCCGCCATGGTAGACGATGATCTCGGCAAGTTCTTGTAATGTAACCCCTTCCGAATACCCAGGCTGACGACCGTCGACCACGATTAAAATAAGCTGGTGATTGGGTCGGTCCAGGGCTACCGCCGTCCTGGGTTGAGGGGAGCCTGCTAAACCATCTACAGGTGCACCATTCTTTACCAACAGAAGATTCCCCGAGATCACATTGAAATCCTTCCCGGTTTGAGAGTTGATACGGCCGCTGTTGGTGATGGATAGGTAGAGCCTGGGTTCGTTATCTGTGTCTTGGGAATAGATGGTGCCCTCAGAAGCAGCGTAACCGATCGAATCTACTCTGTCACCCTTGTGGGGGTAGTAATCAAAAAATCCATAGCTATGCCAGGGTTGGAAGCCATCGCCATTGATCGCGACCTGGAGCTCAAAGTTATTCAAAAATTGGGATGTGGTGCGAGCTTTGAGGGGTAGTTCTTCGTCAGGATCGCCCGGCGTGACCAGGGTGCGAATGCCGTGTTCTCGTAAGTTGACCTTGATGACGTGGATCACGATGCGCCGTGGGGAATTGCGAACATCACGGATATACTCCACGCCTTGAAAAAGGGTTTCCTGGGTGGGGCTGGGTAACAGACGATCGTACAGCCAGATACCACCGAGGGCGATTACGACAACCAGTATTAGTAGTAATACAATACAAGTTGGGGTCCAGAATTTTCTTCGTTTCATAATTTCCTATGTGATGTGTATCGATATTTTGAATCTAAGCGGGTACATTCCCCGCAGCTTGCTGCGAAACAATAGAGTAAG
>CAYWIC010000098.1:0-19622 GCA_964458115.1 uncultured Anaerolineales bacterium
AGAGCGTTGCGTTGACATCGCAAAGGTCGTTGGTTCGAGTCCAATACCGCCCACAAAAAAACACTCTTGGCTTTCCAAGAGTGTTTTTTTGTGGGCGGTAGATTCAACTTGTTAGCTTCGCTTCGAGCCAGTTTTCCACATCGCTGAGCACCATCTCATGCTCCGGCTCGTTGAACACCTCGTGATACAGACCATCATAGATCTTGAGAGTCTTATCTTCAGAACTGGCCAGATCATATAGCATCTGCGCGCCGGAGGGATCGACAAGCTGGTCTTCAGAACCTTGCACAACGATGAATGGCAGTGTGATCTTGCCGGCTTCATCTGTAATTCGTAACATCGCAGCGAGGACCTCTGCTCCCAAACGTGCGGGGGTCTTACCATGAAATACCAGAGGATCATTAGCATAAGCCTCTACCACCTCTGGATCACGCGATATAGCATTGACATCCAGGGCGAGTAGACCCATCTTTGGCGCAATTTTAGAGAGCAGTTTAGCCATAGAAATCGTGGCCGCGGATATACTTTCCCCTACTTTGACTGCTGGGGCAGAGATGACAGCTCCTTTAAAATCATCCTGATGATCTAGCAGATAGTACGATGCAATTGCTCCACCCATGCTGTGACCAAGAATAAAGATAGGCTTGCCCGGCTGCCATTCTGTAACCATGTTGTAGAAGATCTCTAAAGTGTTCGTGAAATCATCAAAAGAACGAACTAATTCGCGCCCGCCCTCTGATTTGCCGTGACCGATATGATCGAGCGCGTAAACCGCATAGCCGAGAGGGACAAAATGGTTCACGACATTCATATAGCGGCCACAATGCTCCCCCATTCCATGAACAACGAGAATTACTGCCTTCACAGACTTTTCTGGCAGCCAACCCTGATGATAAATTTCCATACTTCTAACGCCTTTGAAAATACCCTCGATGTAGTTCATGTGCCTCTCCTGTTTTCAATTGGTATCCTTATGCTCCTGACCATCGAACACTCCCTATTCAATTGTATCAGGTGATTTATAAAACCATTGCTATCTCGAACAGGGTCTCTGGGAACTCCAGTGGTGAACTCCAGATTTTGGGGTATGGGGCGAATGGAGCACGCCCCATACCCCAAAATCTGCCTCCTTCGCCGCGACGTTTAGTGAGCCTCGAACCATCATTCATAAGCCAGAACTTCATTGATCGTCAGCCGGGCGGCTTTACGCGCGGGAAGAATACTAGCCCCAAAGGAAAGTAGAATCACCACCCCTAACCAAATGACCACCCCTTCGGGGGCAAAGGTCAAATCCATCGATGAACCCATCATCGATTCGCTAATTATATTCAACAAGAGATAACTAATCGGGAATGAAGTTCCAATGGCCAGGAACCAGGTGATCAAACCAATCATCATGCCCTCGATGACCACTGATTTGATGATCTCTAAATCTACTGCTCCTATCGCTCGCATCACCCCAATTTCACGCGTGCGCTCGAGAATATTCATCCCCATGGTGCCCGTTAGGCCAATGCTGCCCACAAAGGCTGTCAGCAAGGCCATGATCATCAAGAAAACGACCAGAACGTTTATCGACCTGGCGTTATCCTCCTGAATATCTAATCCAGGATTGATGCTGTTCACTTCAAAATCGTGTTCAGTCAGATACGTATCGAGCAACTGCACAACTTCTTTTTGTTTTTCAAGACTGTGTTCTGCAGTCATTACTCGAAAAGAATAGGCCTGGTTGGATAGGTCGAGCATATCGGCGACATATTCGTAATCCGCATAGGCTAGGGTATCGCCGACCATGCTGACAAAACGGAAAATGCCGACCACGGTCCACTCTTCATCACGTTGACCAGGAACTTTAACAGTGATCTTGTCGCCAGGTTGAATATCAGGGTAATAGGAATAAATCGTATCCGCGGGAACCACAGCTTTCTTTTCACCTGGCAATAGCCAACGCCCGGCGATGATATCAGGATCAAGCAAATCTGTATCGTATGGTGGTGCAATAATAAACATGTTATCTAAGACATCGTCGTTCTCATCCCAGATCTCAGCACCAATCCCTCCCCAGCCTTCGACGCTGGTGACCCCGGGAATTGACATGGCTGCTTTCTCGATACGCGTGATTGGGTAAGGCTGGCTAAAACTGAGCGTGACATCGCCCATGAAGTACATCGACAATTGATCAATGAAAGCCGTCATTGATGTGCGCACATTAAACACAGCAATGAATATCGCGCCAGCGACAGTCAGGGTGAAGATGGTCAATAGCAGGCGTTTGGTCTGCCGAAAGGTATTTCGAATAGATAACAATATTGGACGTCCGACGAATCTCAGACGCTGGGTGATCTGGTTGAGCCAGTTCAGCCCACCGGATTGGTTCCTGGTGTTTTCGTTTGTGATGGCACGGCGCACATTGGTTTTAGCGCCTCGGTTTACTGGAAAAAATCCAGCCCCCAAAGGGATCAAAAAGGCGATCAGTATCTGGAGGATAATGGCAATTGGGATAACCCTAAAATCTTGTAGGGTGGCGTTCATGGTGTAAGCAATATACCTGGCCAGGCCATAACCGGCGATCGCGCCACTCGGAACTGCGATGATCAAGGCGATCAGGCCATATATAAAGATCAATGTTAAATACATGGCCAGAATCTGGAGGCTGCGCCCCCCTATCAGTTTCATGATACCGATCTGTCTCAAATGCTGGCTAAGCAATGCGTTGAGTGTGTTGATGATCAAGGAACCGCTCAAAAAGGTGATCAATCCTCCTAACGCTCCTAACACCCCCAACACTGCCAGAATGAGCGAACGTAGAGGATGCTTGTCGGTAACTTTGAGCTCTTCGCGATAGATCTCTCGGTGACTGCGCTCGATCTTATATTCAACCTCATCTGCCAGGGCTGCAATTTCCGCTTCGTCGCTGCCATTCCCGCTGATCCTGACGAAAAGCCGATTGTAATAGTCAGGCATTCCGAGCGTCTCGAGGGTTTCCAGAGTGATATATGCTTTAGGGTCAGCGGTGAAATCTCCCGCGTCGGTCACCTGATCGCCTACAATCCCCACCAACGGAAAGGTGTGCTTATCTCCATTTTGAAATTCTATCTGAACTTGATCTCCAACCAGAAATCCGGTTTCCGCCATGAAATCATCACTCACCATTAATTCACGCCGGCCTGGAAACTGGGTTCCGGAGAGTGTAGTAAGTTGATTCACACGCAAATCGTGGAAATCTGAAATAGCTATCATACTCAGATCTTGCCATTCTATATCATCCGCGCTGGCACGCACGCTGGTGATATAGCGTCCCTCGGCAGCGGCAACCCCCGGGATACGCTCGATGATGTTAACAAAGTCGGGATAAAACGGATCAGTCCAGAATTCAATATTGACGGGCGAAACAGAGGCATAACTTCGATCGATATCCTCGGAAATAATGATGTAAGCGCTGACAATCATACCAATTGAGAATACACCCACGGTAATAGACGCCACCACCAGCAGGGTGCGCATTTTGTTATCCCAAAGATCAGCGAGAACCTTGTTCCAGCGCGGTTTGAGTGAATTGGGTTTGAACTCGGTCTTGCCGTTCACTGATCCGTTTTCCTTCTGCGCAGGTTTTCAGCTAACCGGGCTGCGGCAATATCTTGTATTGCACTGCGAGTTAGAGGGGAGCCATCGATCAACCGATAGAAGGTGTCCTTAGGTAACAAGACAACTTCTGCCCCTTCACTGGCAGCACGCACGCCGGCGATTGAAGAACCGCCTTGGGTTAGCTCAACTTCTCCAAAGAATTGGCCGGGGCCCAGGCGCGCCAGGCTCATTTCGTTGGATTGTTCAATATTGGCCACAATTTCTACTTGACCGGAAACGATCATAGAAAAATGCTCTACGGAATCTCCCTGAGAGAGGATCGTAGCGCCTGGAGAGTATTTCTGCCTTTTGGCCTGGTGCGTGGCCGCCAACATTTGCGGGTGGGATAAGAAAGGTAAAGCACGTGCCACGGTATGATCGATGATCTCACCATCCGAAAGGATGATGGTTTGGTCTGTCCTTTGAGTGATCGATGGGTCGTGGGTGACGATCAAAATGGTCTTGCCTTGGGCAGACAACTGCTCGAATAGGTTGAGTATCATTTCTGCGGAACGCGAATCCAGGTTCCCGGTGGGTTCATCTGCCAGAATGATGGCAGGATCGGTAGCTAGCGCACGCGCGATTGCAGCCCCTTGCTGCTGCCCACTGGAAACCGAGGCTGGCAGCTTATGGGCGTGCTCTTCTAACCCAACGCTCTTTAGCAAATCCATCGCCCGATTAGGTCGCTCTTGGAAAGGGTACACCTTGCAATAATCCATGGGTAGCATGGTGTTTTCCAGCAAGGACAAGGTGGGAAGCAACTGGAAGAACTGGAACACCACACCCATATTCACCCCGCGCCACAAGGCCCGTTCGCTCTCACTCATCTCATAAATGCGTTCGTTGCCGACGATGACCTCCCCCGCAGTAGGATAGTCGATCCCCGTGATCATATTCAACAGGGTAGATTTTCCACAGCCCGATTTCCCCACAATAGAGATGAACTGGCCGTAATTTAACTGCATGGAGACGTTTTTGAGGGCCACGAATTTACCAGCCGCATTTTCATAAACTTTTTCCACACCGCGCAACACAATCGCTGGGTGACCTCGTTGCAGAGCTTCATGCGAAAGAGCAGTAACATCACGGGGAGTAGAATCAGCCGCAACCTTCAGTTCTTGAATTTCTCCTGGGGGAACCGTGATAGCTGGCGTACTGATTTCCCCGGAACCCTTTGGGGGTACCCCACTTTGTGGGGCATCGCTAATCACGCCATCGATGATATGTAAGCGGCGCGAGAAGCGCGTAGCTAAACTCTCATCATGGGTCACCATGACGATGGTCTTACCTTGCTCGACCAGTTTTTCGAATATTTGGAATATGGTCTCTGCGGTGAGGCTATCCAGGTTGCCGGTAGGCTCATCCGCGATGATCAAAGGTGGATCATTGATCAAAGCCCGAGCGATAGCAACCCGCTGCTTTTGGCCTCCCGAGACATGGGCGGGAATTTTGTAGGCATGTTCAAGGATGTCAACCAACTCCAACAATTCGAGCGCTCTCGTTTTGCTACCGATCGGATGATAGCCGCCCAAAAAATCAGGAGGCAGCATGACGTTATCCACCAGGTTTAGCGAGGGCATCAATTCAAAGGATTGGTAAATAATGCCCAGGTTCTCACCCCTCCATAAGGCGAGATGGTCCTCATCCAAGGTATGGATCGGTATGCCCGGTGAGCTCGAACTTGGAGATCCATTTCTACCAAAAAACAGCACTTCACCAGATGTCAATTCACTGATCCCAGAGAGCATATTCAGCAAAGTGGTCTTTCCAGCACCCGATTTCCCAGTGATGCCTAAAAACTCACCGGGGATGATATCGATAGAGACGTTCTTGAGAGCAAAAAACGGCCCTTCGCCAGTGGCGTAGGTTTTGACCACATCCTGCATCTGGATAATGGGCTGATTATCCATTCCCCAGGCTCACTCTAACTCGATATCGATAAAAGCCGTCATACCCCAGCGTAAGCCATCGGGGATCTCGCTTAACTCGAGGGTAACCGTGTAATTCACACCCGAACCTGCATCTGCCTTGGGGGCTATGCTAACAACTGTGCTTTCGAGCACCAAGTCAGGCAGCGCGTCAAAGGTTACTTCAGCTACATCGCCAACACTGATCTGAGCTACATCGATCTCTCCGAGGTCCGTTGTCTCGATTTGTAGGTTTTCTAAATCTGCCAGGACGAGGACAGGGAGTCCAGGTGAGACCCACTCGTTGGGGTTGACGTTGAGTTCAGAGATCACGCCGTCGAAGGGGGCCAGCAACTGCAAATCTTCCAGGGTGGCTTCGGCGGCAGCCAACTGTGCTTGGGCGTTGGCAATGCGCGCTTCGAGAACATCCACATCATCAGGGTCAGGGCCATTCTTGTAGATCTCATAGTCCCGGTAGGCATTCTCGATCTGAGCCTCCAACAAGGCAACATCACCCGGCAGCGGACCTTCTTGGACGCGCTCCCACTCCCGATGGGCTTCAGAAAGCTGGGCTTTGGCTGTGGCGAGGTTGGCCTCCGCGACGGCGATATCCACTTCGTCACCCGTGCTTTGCAGCGCATTCAAACGCCGCACGGCATCATCATAGACCTGCTGGGCAGCCGATTTCCTGGCCAGGAAGTTGGCGCGTTCGATGTCGTCTTCGTTGCGGTCTTCATAGTCCTCGAAATCCTCGATGGCATCTTCGAGCGCGTCTTCAGCCAGGATCACCTGGGCCTTTTGAGCGTCGATATCGGCTTGATCGGCCCGATTGATGGTGTAAATGTATCTGCGTTCTGTATCTTCAACAGCCTTCTCAGCGTCGGCGATCGCTTCCAATGCCAGCGCTTCCTGCAATTCTGTGTCCAGCAGGTCTTCGTGGGCGTCTTCGGCATCCTCAGCGGTCTTCAAGGCGTCCGCAGCCAGCAGGTTGATGTTATCGTAGAGTTCGTCCAAAGCGACCTGAGCGTTGGTGAGCTCGAATTGGGCTGCCGTGACAGCAGCCTGGGCCTGTTCCCCACCCTTGATCTGAATCAGTAGTTGGCCTTCGGTTACGAAATCACCCTCGCTGATGGGCACTTCCGCCACCACACCGGCGGTGTTGACGCTAAGGGAGGCAAATATCTCGGGGACGATTTTGGCTGTTGCACTCACTATTGGGGCAATATTCGCCAGTGAAATTGGCGCTGTGGTCGGTTCGGTTGCTCCAGAGGGCTGAGATATACTACAGGCTGCCAGGATAAACACAAATGCTACCAGAGGTATCCATCGCGTTCGTTTGATTATTTTCATGTCAGACTCCTTACTGAACAAATTCATCCATTTCCCAGGAAACAGGGGTGGCGGATGTTCGCCACCCCTGATCTATCTGATAATTCTTATTATACTTTCCAATCAATTTGTGGCGCATAGTATGCCATAGTGCGCACGTCTTGTCAATCATGGACAATTGGTTTATGATAAGCGCATGGAACAAATAGACCGCCGCATTCGTCGTACAAAGAAATTATTAGAAGACGCGCTTGTTGAACTGACTCTTGAAAAGGAATATAAGGAAATTACCATTCAAGAGATTACCGATAGAGCCGATATCGGTTATCGGACATTCTTCCGCCACTATTCAGATAAAAATGACCTGCTAAAAGATGTCTTGAATAAAACCATGTTGGAGTTGCGAGAATTAATCGCTCCGCCCCGCGTTGAGCTATTCATGAATACAGAAATCAACATTTCCAAACTGGTTGACTACGCGGTTATATTTCGTCACGTTGAAGAACATGCAGATTTATACCGCGTGCTCTTGAACAGCGATCGCAGCTTTGTTGAATCGATTATGGCTTTTGCTGTTCAGGAAATTGCCGCAGATTTTAACCCTAAGATTGAGATGGAAATCCCCTTTGATATCATCGCCAATCATATGGTCGCGGCAACATTTGCCATCGTGCGCTGGTGGATCGAAGAGGGGATGACCATCCCTGCCGAAAAAATGGGGCAATATTCTACGCGCTTGATTGCTCAACCTATTCGGGAAATGATCATTCAAGACTTGTCAAATTAATGGGGATAGACGCTATTTCCATATCCGGGGGTGTACGTAATAGCCCGCCAGCGCCCCACCGAGCGCAAAGAGAACCGGCATAAAACCCACTGCTCCCTGCACTACATAAATTATCGATATTATGATGATACCCAGCGCAGAGCCGGCTAGCGTGCCCCACCAGGTTACCTGGGTGCCAAAATTACCCTTGCGGATTTTTGCGAACACCCAACCAACAATCCACACGCCAAACGACGCTGCCAGCATAAAAGACACAAATGTGAGGGGTGTATTCCACCAGGGATTGACATTTTCTGGCCCAACCAGGCCGAGAGCTTCTAGCAGTACACTAAGCCCTAACATCGCTCCAAAGAAAATTGCCAGATATCCGACGACGAATTGAACGACTGCGGTGAGCGTGCCTAGTACGAATTTCATTAGATTCTCCTTACATGGACGACACTGGGGCCGCCGAAATAGGTAGGGGTGGCGGCGAAGCCGTCACCCCTACCTATTTCGGCGGCTATCTCGCGTTAAGGCTTGTTAAAGCACAGTCATTGATAATATCAATATTATAGGAAATTGGATAATTTTTATCCAATTAAGAAGCCGTCTTCTCGCCACTCAGTCAATGAGAACGATGCGAGCTTTACGCCGCTCGATCAATTTCTGTATCCTGACATTTTTCTCCCTCGTCATGGGGTTGAACCAGGTCATCAATGCCGCACCTGAAAGCATGACCACGCTGACCAATGAGACCAGGATGCGGATCGTGAGAAGCGCGCCTGGCGGTTGGACGAACGCCACCGCGTCTGGAGGCGGGGTTTGATAGCCCGTCCAGCCCAAGAGTTGTAGTGTCAGGAAGATCACCACCGCCATGGTCACCCGGCGGATGAAATTTCGTGCGCCATAATAGATCCCCTCTTGCCTGCGGCGAGTGCGCAGCTCATCCCATTCGATGATATCTGGGAACATTGCATCGGGCAAAACATACGCTGCGGAAACCCCAAATCCAGCGAGCGCGCCCAGTACTAGGAGAAGACTCATTTGGTCAGGCTGCACAAAGAAAATCAGCAGCAAGATCACCACCAAGAAGATCATCCCCACCACATAGGAATCGCGTTTGTTCCTCTGGCGAGAAAACCACAGCCAGAAGGGCACCGAAATAATACAAATCAACATCAGCAATCCAAAAAAGGCCGACTCTAAGGCCAGGCTCAACCCAAAGAGCCTCACTTTTGCAACTAAATCCCCATTGGCCATCCAATACAACAAATAAAAGGGGAAAACCACTGCAACCATGTCCAGCGCAGTCCAGTTCAATAGGAAGATCGCCATCACAAACCGGAAGGGGATATTGCTCCAGGCAATCCGTAACAGTTTGAGAATCGAGATATTTTTGGGTTTCTCACGGACATTGTTCTTTTCGCGTATGAATAGAAAAACACCCAGGTAGAAGAAGGCCGCCAATGAACCAAAGACAACGCCAGCGGATAAATAGCCATGCTGCTGTGTCAGCCCGGACTCTACTGCCCGATCGACAAGCATCGGGGCAGTGAGCACCACAGAAAACGAACCGATCAATTGGAAAGCCGTCCGAAAACCTGAGAGTGCAGTACGCTCATCATATTCTTGAGTCAGCTCAGGGGTCAGGGAGAGGTACGGGACTATTGTCAACGTGCCGAAGGTATCCACCAACATAAAGGCCAGGGTCACATATACAATCAGTGCAATCTGGCTATCCCAATGTGGCGCGCTCCACATGGCCACAAAGGACGCTCCAAAGGGTATCGCAAAGATCAACAAGAAAGGTCGCCGCCGTCCCCAGCGAGTCTGCACCCGGTCGCTGAACATCCCAACGAGAGGGTCATTGATGGCATCCCATATCAGACCAATGATCGCCCCATAAGAAGCCAGGCGCGGGTCCAGGCCAACGGTGTCTGTCAGATAGATGACAAAGAATAAAGACCGCATCATCCCAATGGATGAAGGGCCGAATTCCCCGGAGCCATAAACCAGCTTCGTCCAAAAGGATAAACGGGGAGCACTGTTTTGTGGAGATGAAGAATTTATGATTCCATTCCTTCTTGCAAGCCCGATAAAGGTTTAACACTAATTATCTGTCGGAATATACGATTGGGTGGCTTTGCCACCCAATCGTATATTCCGACAGAACTTCCTGCTAGTGACTCTTCCAGCAAAGACATTAATGAAAACCCGGCAGCCTTTAAAAAGTTGCCGGGGGTTTGATTTTTAATGCTGGACGGTCTTGATCTACGTATCCAACAGTAATTCCGCTAGTCGCTCTGGTTTCCAATCGACCACAACCGTACCATCGACATCGAAGGTGGGGGTGACCAAATTACCATCTGCCCACTTGCGCACCTGGTAGGCCGCTTTCTTATTGAGTACAACATCCACCTCTTCATATTCGATCTGGTTTTCAGAAAACCAGATACGCGCTCTACGGCAGGCTGGGCACCATTGGTTGCAGTACATCACAATGCCTCCCTGGGGGAGATCCGCAAATTCAGGCTCTTTTGCTGCTGCCTCGGCAGCGGCCTCCGGATCGATGCGCTCCAATTCTGCAAACAAAACGTCGTTGTCAGGCTGGTCGTCGATATCGTGGATATCGATATATTGGATGATGCCGTCTTTATCGAGAATGAAGATGGCGCGTTCCGATTTGCCATCGGAGCGCAATACGCCGTATCGCTCGGCGATCTCCCCATGGGGCCAAAAGTCACTCACCAGGGGATACGTGATACCATCCAGGCTGTCCGCCCAGGCCTTCAAACAGGGTACATGATCAACACTAATGCCCAGAACCTGGACATTCATCTCCGTGAACCGGGCATATTCTCCCTGGTACGAAGGGATCTGGCTAGTTCAGACAGGGGTCCAAGCCAGAGGGAAAAATGCCAGGACGACATTCTTGCCCCGTAAGTCGCTCAGACGCACATCTTTGTCTAAATGACTGAGTGCTTTGAAATCTGGTGCTGCATCGCCAACGTTCAATTTCATGGTTTCAAATTCTCCTTTTACCTTCTGAACATATTATTCACATTCGAGGGAAAAAAGCAAGCCCCACTGATAATGTTTACCCATTATTAACACAATATATGGACAGTCACGAGAATTCAAGCTAAGATACCGAAAATCGGTACGAGGAGAATCCATGCGCTTTGGACATTTTGACGACAAATACCGCGAATACGTGATCACGCGCCCCGACACCCCGCAACCCTGGATCAACTATCTGGGCAGCCAGGATTATTTTGCACTGATCTCCAACACAGCTGGGGGTTATTCCTTCTACCGTGATGCTCGCCTGCGGCGCATCACCCGGTACCGCTACAACAACATCCCCACCGACTCCGGTGGACGCTATATCTACCTACGAGATAATCAGTCTGGCCAATTCTGGTCTCCGACCTGGCAACCCGTTCAGGTAGAGCTGGATGAATATTCCTGCCGGCAGGGATTGGGATACACCATCATCGCATCGCGATACGTCCAAATCGCTGCCAGTATGCGCTATTTTGTGCCCTTGAATGAGAATCTCGAGGTTTGGGACCTGACCCTCACCAATCAACGGGAGGAGCCGGCCCAATTATCCCTGTTTTCCTTCATCGAATTTTGCTTGTGGGACGCCTGGGATGACCAGACAAATTTCCAACGCAACTTCAATACCGGGGAAGTCGAAGTTGATCAAAACGTGATCTACCATAAGACCGAGTACCGCGAGCGCCGAAATCACTTCGCCTACTTCGCCTGCTCGGAGCTCATAAACGGATTCGATACCCAACGGGAAACCTTTTTGGGGGCATACCGGGGTTTAGCCAACCCCGCAGTTGTCGAAGCCGGACGATCTGAAAACTCCATTGCTCACGGCTGGTCGCCAATTGGCTCGCATCAAATTGATTTGACCCTTGAACCAGGTGAGATGAAACGCATCAGTTTTATTTTAGGCTATTTTGAAAATCCTGTTGATGACAAATTCGACCCGCCAAAATCTCAAACTATCAATAAGAACTACGTGCGCCCAATCATTGAGCGCTATATGCAACCTGAGCAAGTGGATGCCGCGTTTGAGGATCTACGTGCCTCCTGGGATGATCTGCTAAATTTCTATCAGGCTGAGAGCCCCAGCGAGCATGTTGACCGCATGGTGAATATCTGGAACGCTTACCAGTGCATGGTGACCTTCAACTTATCGCGCTCGGCTTCGTTTTACGAATCAGGCATTGGGCGCGGGTTAGGTTTCCGGGATTCCAACCAGGATTTGCTGGGCTTTGTGCACATGGTTCCTGAGCGTGCCCGGGAGCGGATCCTCGACCTGGCTGCCACCCAATTGGAGAACGGCGGCGCTTTTCATCAGTACCAACCGCTGACCAAGCGCGGCAACGACGCCGTGGGCGGCAACTTTAACGATGATCCCCAGTGGTTAGTCATGGCCGTGGCAGCTTACCTGAAAGAGACTGGCGATTTCAGCATCCTCGACGAGGCGACGCCGTATGAGAACCAACCAGGGAGCGAGCAGTCCCTCTATGAGCATCTCCAGCGCGCCTTGCAGTACACCCTGGACCGCTTAGGGCCGCACGGTCTTCCCTTGATCGGCCGCGCCGATTGGAATGACTGCCTGAACCTGAACACCTTCTCCAGCGAGCCAGGCGAATCCTTCCAAACCACAACCACCAAGGATGGTCAGACTGCAGAGTCCGTCTTCATTGCGGGATTGTTCACATTGGCCAGCCAGGAGATGGCCGGGATCGCAGGGCACTATGGTCAGAGCGAAGATCAGGAGCGCTATCGTAAGCTCGCGGAGGAAATGCAAGCCACCACCCTTGCTCACGGCTGGGATGGCGAGTGGTTCACGCGTGCCTATGACGATTTTGGAGAAAAGGTCGGCTCCCATGAATGTGAAGAAGGTCAAATCTATATCGAGCCGCAGGGCATTTGCGTCATGGCGGGCATCGGGCTGGAAAGCGGTCACGCTGCCCGGGCGCTGGATTCCGTATGGGAACGGCTGGCAACCCCCCATGGGATCGTGCTCCACCAGCCTGCGTACACGCGTTATCACCTCAACGTAGGCGAGATCTCCACTTATCCCCCCGGGTACAAAGAAAATGCCGGAATCTTCTGCCATAACAACCCCTGGATAACAATCGCCGAGACGCGTTTGGGGAAAGGTGATCGAGCTCTGGACACGTATTTGCGCATCAATCCCTCTGCTCGGGAAAAGATCAGCGAAATCCATCGCTGCGAACCGTATATCTATGCCCAGATGATCGCCGGGCGTGATGCCCCCACCCACGGCGAGGCCAAGAACTCCTGGCTGACGGGTACCGCTGCCTGGAACTATGTCGCCATCACCCAATGGATCTTAGGCGTGCGCCCTACCTATACCGGCCTGAAGATCGCCCCGGTGATTCCTGCGGATTGGGAAGGTTTCCGAGTCACCAGGGTGTTCCGAGGCACAACCTACCACATTCAAGTTATGCGCGCTGGTCCGGGGAACGAGATTTCTCTTATCGTGGACGGGCAACCCATCTCCGGGGATATCGTGCCCTTCCCCAAAAATGAGTTGAAGTACGTCGAGGTCGAAGTCACCTTGACTTAGTATCGAAATTTTTACCGCTGAGACGCTGAGAACACATAGAGATAATGTGTGGAGAGACATGTAATCTTCGAAAAAAGTGTGCTTAGCTGCAGTTTGAGGAGACCTCAAATTAGGACGCGGATTTTCGCTGATCGCCAGAGGCGTGCCTTCGGCATCACGGATTTTGTGTAGAGATTCAAGTAAAATCCGTGTTTATCCGTGGGAATCCGTGTACAAAATTGAAACAGCCGGGTAGCTAGAAAAAGATCTCTCCTATAATTATTTCTAAGTGAACTCCGTGTTTTCGCGAAGCATACCCTTGGGGTGCTGCGGTGATTTCTTAATACGAAGGTCCAATTCCATTCAGGGGGATGCGCTCGATCTCAAATGGGGTACGCTGATAGACGTAATAATTCAACCAATTCGAGAACAACAAATGGGCGTGTCCGCGCCACTGCACCATCGGTGGCCTTGATGGATCGTCATCTGGAAAGTAATTGCCTGGCGGTGCGATCGGGATCCCTTTGGCAAGATCGCGCTCGTATTCTAGCTTCAAGGTCAGTGGATCATATTCCGAGTGCCCTGTGACATAAACCTGCCTGCGGTCCTTGGAACATACCACATAGATCCCGGCCTCATCGGATTCGGACAGAATATCGAGATCGGAAACCTTTTGGATATCATTTCGGCGGATCTCAGTATAGCGCGAATGGGGTGCGTAAAATTGATCGTCAAAGCCGCGCAATAGCATAGTGTGTTGTCGCAATACTCGATGCTGGTAAACACCTGAAATCTTTTTCGATATGGCGTACTTGGGAATTCCATAGTGGTGATACAGTCCAGCCTGGGCAGCCCAACAGATGTGCAGCGTCGAAAAAACATGGGATTCTGACCATTCAAAAAAGGACACCAATTCCTTCCAGTAATCCACGTCTTCGAATTCGAGATGCTCCACAGGTGCACCGGTAATTACCAGGCCATCGAATTTTTCATCTCGCACTTCATCCAATATGAAATAATGGGCCAATAAGTGCTCGACTGGCGTATTCTTGGCCTGATGAGAGCACGTATGCAGCAACGTCACTTCAATTTGTAGCGCCGTGTTGGAAAGCAAGCGCAGGATTTGAGTTTCGGTAGCGACCTTAGTGGGCATCAGATTTAGGATAGCGATCTTCAAGGCGCGGATATCCTGAGCCAAAGCGCGCTTTTCCTTCATCACGAAGATATTTTCGCTTTCCAGGGTTGCTTTGGCAGGTAAGGTTTGGGGGATAATGACTGGCATGAAGTTATCCTCTTGAAAGCGCTTGATCTAAATCCCAGAGAATATCGTCGATATCCTCGATACCCACACTTAGGCGGATGAAATCGGGGGAAACACCCGCACTGGCCAACTGCTCCTCAGAGAGTTGGCTGTGGGTTGTGCTGGCCGGGTGAATGGCTAAGCTGCGGCTGTCCCCAATGTTTGCCAGATGTTTGAAAAGCTTGAGATTGTCAATGAAACGCGCCCCGGCTTCCTTCCCACCCTGGACGCCAAATCCCAGGATTCCTCCCGCACCTTTCGGGAGATATTTTCCAGCCTTGGCGTGATCTGGATGACTCGGCAAACCTGGATACATCACCCAAGATACCTGGGGATGCGCCTCGAGGTATTCCGCTACTCGTTGCGCGTTCAGTACATGGCGCTCCATGCGCAAGCTGAGTGTCTCCAAACCCTGGAGTAGCAGCCAGGAATTGAAAGGGGCCTGACAGGCCCCGATATCTCGCAATACTTGCGCCCGAGCTTTGGTAATGAAGGCCAGTTCACCCAAGTCAGCATAAACCAAGCCGTGATAGCCAGCGTCAGGGTTGGTGAAGTTTGGGAAGCGGCCGCTGGCGGCCCAATCGAATTTGCCGCTATCGACGATGGCGCCACCAATGGTGGTACCATGCCCGCAGATGAACTTCGTCGTAGAGTGCACCACAATGTCAGCACCCCACTCAAAAGGCCGGCAGAGATAGGGTGTGGCAAACGTGTTATCGATCACCACTGGGATGCCGTGCTCGCGCGCAATTTCAGACACTTCGTCGAAAGGGAAAACATTGATGCGCGGGTTGCCCAGAGTCTCCCCCCAGATCACCTTGGTGTTGGGCTGGATCGCCTTCCGGAAGTTCTCGGGGTTGTTTGGATCAACAAAAGTCGTTTCTATGCCAATCCGCGGGAAGGTATGGTGGAACTGGCTGATGGTACCTCCATAGAGTGTAGATGCAGCCACGATATGATCTCCTGCCTCACACAGGGTCAGCACAGCCATGGTCTGCGCGGCGTGCCCCGAGCTAGCGGCCAGCGCACCCCAACCACCCTCCAGGTCAGCCAGGCGCTGTTCGAAAACGTCATTGGTGGGGTTCATGATGCGAGTGTAGATATTCCCGGTCTCCTCCAAGGAAAACAGGCGCGCCGCGAAATCCGTGCTCTCGAAGACATACGCTGCCGACTGATAGATCGGTGTAGCGCTGGCACCGGTGGCAGGGTCATGTTTTTGGCCGGCGTGTAGCTGGCGGGTACTGAAACCGAATTGGCGACCTGAAGTTTGAATTGTCATGATTGATACCTCCGAAAAATGTGTTTAGCTCTGTTGTTATATAAGTCAACGATTGCCCGGCTGCTCATGCAGCCAGATGGCGAAAGGGCAAAGCGGTTTCTGCCTTATAGCGCGAAGCGGCGGACAGCCATCTCGAAATTCTTTAAGAATTTGCGGGAAGCTGTCCGCCGCCTTTAATTGTTGACCCTAAGGGTTTACACGTTGAATTCTACAGGTTCAACTCCTTGCCCAGGCGGTGATAGCAGCCCCCGCCCGGGGCATGACCATACTTGTATGATATAACGTATCGGTAATAGCGCTTTGTTGTGACATTGGGGGCAATCTTAGATGGAGTAAGAATATTTGTCAAGGGGAGCGTTATTGTTATTACTCAGCCAGTCAGGAAATCTCCCGAAAAAAGAGTGTTCACTAAGGGGGCAGCTTTGCGTGTGCACAATCTTATTCGTGCTTGAGAGCCGTAACCGGGTCGAGGCGGGCAGCGCGGGCGGCGGGGTAAAAGCCACCTAACACACCTATGAATGCCGCGAAGAGCAACGAACCGATCGCCAGCCACAGGGGCACAATGGACATTTGACCAATTCCTGTCACGCCTTCATTGGCCAGGTATAGATGACCGATCCAATCCACCAGGCGACCTAACAGTGTTCCTAAGATCAAGCCTACCACACCACCGATAAAACCGATCAGAATGGCATCGGCCGTGAACATACGGCGGACTTCCCGGTTGCGAGCACCGACTGCTTTGAGCACGCCGATCTCGCGCGTTCGTTCGTAGATGGCCATCATCATCGTGTTAGCGACACCCAATGTAGCTACTAATAAGGCCAAACCACCGACCGAACCCAACAAGGCCTGCATTACAGCAAGTACTCGGTTGGCGATCTCCAACACCGCACCCAGGGATTGGGCTTCAGCACCTAGTTCTTCAGCCGTATCCAACACAGCCGAGACCATGCTCTGATCGACCGCGCGCACCATCAAGGAATCATATCCATCTGTATTAAGAGTATCGGGCCGCCCATACCACCAGGCTTTGATCTCGACACGCTCCAGCAAGCCCAAATTTACGGACTGACTTCCGCGACCATTCTCCACACCCGTGATCGTTGTGCTGAAATCCTTGGTTTCGCCACGTGGCAGTCGCACGGTCAGCACGACTGTTTGACCAATCAGATCTTTGTATTCGCCTCCAGATTCCAAGAGTAATTCATCAGCCAGTCCATCGACGATGACCAATCCCCTGGTATCTCCTTCCCCTATTGGATCACCAGCCAACATATCGGGTGAGGCCAGTTCTCCCATTGCCCCTGGTCCACGGTGAAAGGTATCTGCTAAACGCACAGGGAAAATCTGATCATCGAGCGCCAAACTGGCTTCCATGTTATTGGGCAAATTCAAAACCGGCGTTACAGACGCCACCTCGGGCATGGCTCTGAAAACGGCCACCATTTCCGGGGTCAGCGGTACTTCGGGTTCCGCAAACCCAAAGGGATCGAAGGCATTTTCTTCGTCTGGGAACGTTGGGTTGATGAAGACAGTTTCCAAACCCAAGGCCTGGAAGCTGCGGTTGACTTCAGCCTGCACGCCTACCCCAAAGGATACCATCGCTACCAGGGTGATGATCCCAATCACCACTCCGGCAGAGGTCAGGATGTTGCGTACCGGTCGGCGGCGCAGATTGCCAAAGGCGCTGCGAAACAGGTCTTTAAACGAAAGTCCACCATTGAGCTTAGTTTCGGAGCGAAGATCTTTGGGAGCAGAAAATTCACCCTTTCGCTGCGAACCCTCTGAAATTTCAATTTTAGCGATCTCCCCATCGCGCAGGTTGACAATCCGATCAGCATAGGTAGCAACTTCTGGATCATGAGTAACGGTGATCAGGGTTACGCCGCGTTCGGCATTGAGTTCCCGCAGCAAGCGCATCACTTCTGCACCCGTAGATGAATCCAGATTACCCGTGGGCTCATCTGCCAAAACCAAGCCAGGGTTATTGATCAACGCGCGCGCAATCGCAGCACGCTGCTGCTCTCCGCCTGACATCTCGGTAGGGCGATGATGCAAACGATGACCTAGACCCACTCGTTGAAGCAAATCTTCAGCACGCTTTTGGCGTTCTGCGAGACCAACCCCTCCTAGCATCAGCGGTAGGGCGACATTTTCCAGCGCGGTGAGTGTTGGTAAAAGATTGAAGGTTTGGAAAATAAAACCGACATTATGGCGGCGGTGTTTGGTGAGCGCTTCTTCATCGGCGACGTGCAGAGATAATCCTTGCACGTTGATCTCGCCACCAGTGGGGCGGTCTAACCCGCCCAGCAAATTCAACAAGGTCGATTTGCCAGACCCAGATGGACCAACCAGGGCAATGAAATCACCTTGGTCGATCTCTAGATTGATATTTTTCAGGGCGTCGACATCCGTATTGCCAAGATGGTACTGGCGACAGACATCGACTAATTGTATAGCAGTATTCATTTATTGGAGGGATTCGGCGATGGCTAAAGCTTGCTCAACTGTGAGATTGCCAGCCACCGAGAAGAATAGATCGCCTTCTGCCCAAGTCAGCAGCACCTGGTCGCCAGCCTCAGACTCGAAGAGTTGGCCAGAGGTACCGCGCACATCAACCTCCTGACTTTCAGTAGACTGCGGCCTTAAATCACCGGCATTCTCTCCTACCATGCCTTGAGCGACCGTGAAGGAGCCTCCTTCCGGGAGGGTATAGCGCTGAACGAGCGCGCCGCGCACTTCAACAATATCTACCAAGGTAGCCCCTGCTGGTATTTCTGCGGGAGTCAAGAGTTCAAACTTGGCGGACTCTCCGGCTTCTTCCAGAGTCAGGGATTGGGGCTCCAGGTCAGCCAAGGTGATGACTTCAGCATCGGGGGGAATCTCGAAGGTAAAGAGTGTATCATCCAGGCCGGTGTTTAAATCTAATTCTAAAACTGTGAGGTTGAATTCACCCAAGCTACCCCCTGTGTAAGCCAGGCCCAAGGGAAGATTGCTATCGCGGCCAATCCACAAGTTGGCCAGACCACCCACGGCGGCGTATTCGCTGGGCATTTGCTCTGGGATCGGTTCCATGGTGATCATTTGAGCGGTTTCGCCAGACATTGTTTCGAGGCCAGATTTCTTGATAGTGACATACTCTTGAAGCATCTCAATGGCTTCTTCAGTGCTTTCCGGATGTTCGCGGTGACCTTCCAAATGGTCACCGTCTTCATGCTCTCCATCACTATGATGATCTTTCTTGTGTTCGCCATCTTCGTGCAGATGGAAATCACCAAATTCACCCGGCATAAACTCACTCTCTGCCAACATAGTTTGGGCTTCTTCAGCGCTCCCCATAAAAACTTTATTCTCTGACGGGGAATAAGCCCACAGGGTTTCGCCGTCACTGACGATCACAGCCCCCCGGGCTTTTTCTTCACTGGCTTCCAATACTTCAATTCGGAAAGCGCCGGAACCGCCTTCGCTGTGACGAGCCCAAACTGCGAGCATCCCATAGCCATCTTGCTCGATCGTATCAACACTGATGGCTACTACCGCGTGGCCATTGGTGACAGTTTTAGTAGTTTCGACAGCCTGAACTAAGATATCTTCAGCAGACGGCGACAACCAATAAATTCCGGCAACAATCGCTGCCCCAATAAGCAGTACACTGATGACAATTAATAGATTTTTTGAAAACTTCATGATTGAGCTCCTTTTAATATCGCTGTATTGTACCGGACTACTGTGGATTAAATGTGGAGATTTCGGAGGGTCTCCAGGAAACGCCGTGGGACTATCCAGATGTAGGGGTGGGGGGGGGGGGGGGG
>CAYWIC010000099.1:0-19579 GCA_964458115.1 uncultured Anaerolineales bacterium
TTACGAAAACCCTTGTCAACCTTTTCTCCCCCTAACTTCCGGGAATTGCTGGGAATCTGTGGATCACAGTCGCCAGGCAACGGAGCTTACTGTGAAGATCGCCCAGGAAATGGGGATCTTGGATCAGGAATTGGTGCACATACGCCGTGGGGCGCTGCTACACGATATCGGCAAGATGGGCATTCCAGACTATATCCTGCAGAAAGATGGTCCGTTGGATGAGACAGAATGGGAACTTATGCGCCAACATCCCATATTTGCATTCGAGATGCTTTCTCCGATACCCTATTTGCGTCCAGCGTTAGACATCCCCCATTACCATCACGAGAAGTGGGATGGTAGCGGGTATCCTCGCGGCCTAAAAGGTGAGCAGATTCCATTGCCTGCGCGCATCTATGCAGTTGTCGATGTCTGGGGTGCCTTGTTATCAGATCGACCTTACCGCAAAGCCTGGCCGGAGGAAAAGGTTCTCGAATACATTCGCGAGCAATCTGGTAAGCACTTTGATCCAAGGGTGGTAGATATTTTTGTGAAGATTCTCGAAGGCGAATACGGATCGAAATTCGTTTGACGGAATGTTGAATATATCTTAAAATTTTTTGTAGTTCGAAAGTAACTGGCGGGGCTAAACTTCATTATCTCAACGTGGTCACATCAGTTTAGCATTAGACATTCTTGGGAAGGGGATGTTATGAATCAAACTGATATTTCGATCCGCAAAGCCTTGGAAAACCTGGTGGGGGAGATCAAAAAAGGAAAATGTGTTCTCTTTATGGGTGCAGGTGTTCACGCCCCACCTCCAAATGATTCAAAAATTTTGCATCCTGAGGGGCAGCGAGTTCCTTTAGGGGGTGATCTAGCCGAGAGGCTGGTTTGCAGTTGTGGGTTTGACGAACAGTTTCCAGACGAATCGCCGCGCAATCTGCAGCGTGTGTCTTTGTGTTTCGAGACAACCCTTGGACGCAAAGAATTGGTAGATGAATTGGAAACGCACCTCATCGAAGGGAAGGAGCCATCTCCAGCTCTTGAAATGCTGGCCGCGCTGCCATTCAAGATCATTGTCACCACAAATTACGATCAGTTGCTGGAAGCAGCGCTGCAGAAACACGGTAAAACCCCCCAACTCTATGTTTACGATCCTTCTACCGACAAACCAACCGCGGATATGACGGACGATCCAACAGATACCAAGCCATTGGTATTCAAAATGCACGGAGATCTAACCCGGCGCGAGTCGATCGTCATTACCGACGAAGACTATATCAAATTCATCCAGCGCATGTCGGATAAAGAAACCAAACATCCTGTTCCGCAAACGGTTCGATATCGGATGAAAATGTGGCCGACGTTGTTTGTGGGGTACAGCCTGAGTGACTATAACCTGCGTTTGTTATTTCTGACGTTGCGCTGGCGTGTCGACCCCGTCGAATATGCCAAATCCTTCTCCGTGGATAGCGATCCGGACCCGCTTATTTTGAAAGTCTGGCAAGACAAGCGCGGTTTTGTCACATTTGTCACCAAGGACCTGTGGTCTTTTGCCCCTTGGGTGTACAAGGAAGTGATCGGGGAGGAGTTCGATTAATGACTGAGAATAAAACCTATCTTCCCTCTGCGCCTTATCCCGGAATTGATCCCTTTAGCTATTCCAAGCGCAACGTGTTTTTCGCTCGTGAAAAGGAAGCCCGCTCCCTGGTACGCCTGGTTGTCATGTATCGGGGTGTTTTGCTGTATGCAGATTCGGGTTTGGGCAAATCGTCATTGATCAATGCAGGTTTGATTCCCTTGGCTATGCAGGAGGGTTATCAGGCTGAACGTATCAGGGTCCAGCCAAAGGCGGGCCAGGAAATTATTATCGAGCGCATCTCAGAGTTCGGCGTAGTGAAACCACCTTTCTTGCCCTCGATCTTTGCTTCTGATGATGATCCAAAACCTCGCATCGTGCTAGCCGTTGAGGAATTCCTGGACTTGGTACGTCGAAAAGCAGAGCAAAACCAACCGTTGTTGATCTTCGATCAATTCGAGGAATGGGTTACCTTATTTGAAGGTGATTCGGCAGACCAAGATCCCCAGGTTGCAAAGGAGTGCCAGGCAAAAATACTCGAGATGCTGACTGGGTTGATCAGAGATGATAATCTCCCTGCAAAAGTGCTCATCGCCTTAAGGGAAGATTACTTGGCCAAACTCAATCCCTTATTCAAGCGTTTCCCAGATTTGCCTGATCAATATTTGCGCATAACGCCGTTGGATGGAGACCAGGTGAAGCGGGCCATCCGAGGGCCGTTTGATGAGCATCCTGGGCGATATCCATCTGAATTGGGATCCAAATTGGCGCAAAAGATCTTGTCGCAGTTTGAACAACGTGCCGGTGGAGAAGAAATCCGTCTTACTGAAGTTCAAATCGTGTGCAGGCGCCTTTGGGATGAGTATGCTCACCAGGTGTCAGAGATCACTGAAGAGGAATTTCGATTACAAGAAGAAGTAAAGGGTATCATAGAGGGTTTCCTGAAATCTGAGGTCGAGAACCTTGAATCTGATTTGCGCTATCGAGTCATGCAGGTGTTAGGTACTTTGATCACGGAAGCAGGAACACGTGACATCGTTAGCGAACCCTCGCTGGGAAAACTACTTGGGGGTATTGATTTATCAGAGGCGCTTGGTTTTTTGGAAATGCGCCGCTTGGTGCATAAGACCAACCGACGCGGGACTAATTTCTATGAGTTGTCTAATGAGTGGTTGATCCCGCCCATCCAAAAAGAAAAGCGTCAATTGGAACATGATAAGGAACTCGAAGAAGCAGAGCGTCTGGCGCGAGAAGAAGCAGAGGCCAAAAGCGCTCAGAAACTTGCCCAGGAGGCTGAAGCGCGTCGCCAGATAGAAAAACAGCGCCGAGAAGAAGCGGAAACGTACGCAAAGGCGCAAGAGAGGGCTGCCACACAACTTCGTAAACGGGCCAATTACTTGATCCTTGCCGTGGTTATTGCTTTGATCCTGGCCTTTTTGGCTTCGCTTGGTTTCAGAAATGCCAGAATTGAAAGCAATGAAAAATCCATTGCCCAGGCGGATGCTGAATTTGCGGCGCAATTTGCCCTTACCAAGGCCGCTGAAGCTGAAAATGCACAACGAGTTGCGGAAACTGCCACGGCTGATGAAGAGAAAGCTCGTGTAGAGGCCGAATCGGCGTTGAAAAAAGCAAAAGCCGCCTATAACACCATCAGGTCAAACCAACTCGCTACGATCGCTATCGAAAATTTGGAGACTGATCCTCAATTGAGCCTTTTGCTTTCTATCGAAGCTGTCCGTTTAGCTCGCACGCTTGAATCCGAAAATGCACTACGTCAAACAGTTCAATTCACTCGTCGAGAGGAATTTATCCTCAGTCAAGGGGAAGGTGTGAATTCGCTGCTTTTCGACTCTACTGATGAGCGCATGATTTCAGCAGGTGACGGCAGTAGTGTTCGTTTCTGGCAATTGGCAAGTATCGGGAAAAGCTATCAGGAAATTGGTGCTGATCACTGGATTGACGATGCCAGTATTAGTCCCGATGGGGAGCAGATTCTCGCTGTCATCGATAATGAAGCACTGATGGTTTGGACGATCGATGGCGATTTCCAATTTGCCATCGAAATAAGTGACGATTGGATTCTCTCTGCTGGGTTTAGCCCAGATGGATCGTTGATCTACGCTCATTACGAGAATGGCACTGTGTTGCTGTGGGATCGTGATGGTAATGAAATGGCCTCGCCAGCACTCTATGGGATATTAGACGAATACTATGCCGTTTCTTTTGATCCTCTTGGCGCAAAGATTGCCCTAGTTGATGCAAGCGGAAAAGCTTTCATTAAAGACCTCGAGGGGGAAACCCTTTCTACACTGGAGGGACAGGCTGGCTTCGTCTATAAGATTGTATTTAGTTTAGATGGGAATCGCCTCCTGACCACTGCAGATGATGGCACGGCGTTTCTCTACGATTCATCCGGCAATGAATTGGCCCCAATTAACAGCCTGGAGTCTAGTATCGATGATGCTTCATTCAGTCCTGATGGAGAAATCGTGTTGACCACCAGTGATGATGGCATTATCCGGCTTTGGGATGATCAGGGCGAACTCATTGCCGTGATAGAAGAACCAGATTTCTTCCTGCATACTGCAAATTTTAGTCCAGATGGTAAATGGGTGGCATCTGTTTGTGATCAGGGAATAGTACGCTTATGGGATTTGGGTGGCAAATGGATCACTACATTGATATCCGATTCGTTCACTTTGTATCCTCCAATTTTCAGCCCAGATGGAACGTTGGTGGCAGTGATCGATAACGATCAGACTGTACGCATATGGGATATTGGCACACTGGATGAAACGGGGCAGGCGTTCCTTGTCGGGCTTTTACAGGGCGATTTTGAGAATTTCACCTCTGCTAGTTTCCATCCCGTAGACAGCAGAATCCTCACCATAAGTGAAAGCGGCACTGCGCGCCTGTGGGCGGGCATCGAGGATGGCGAATATGGCATCTTGCATGGGAGTTCAGATCTTGTCGTGGGGATTGCTCTCAACGAGAGCGAACAATCATTAACTGCTGTGGGCTACGATGGTTCTATCCTTGAGTGGAACCTGATGGATTTGACCGATACGGAGCGTAAAATTCCGGAATTTAATGAGGAGATCATTGCAGCCTTTTTCAGCAATGATCACGAACTGCTCGCATTCGTTGCTGACGATGGTTATTACAGGGTTTGGGAAATGGAAGAGGCTAAGACGCCTCAACGAATGGATCAATCCATATGGTCCTATGCAGCTGCATTCAATCCAGACGGCAACTTATTGGCCTATGCTGTGGAATACTATTTTATCGAATTGAGGGATGTGGCTGATCTTTCCTTGATCTTCAGATCGCGTTGGGCTCATGAAGGTAATATCAGAGATCTCGACTTCAATCCGGATGGGTTGTGGCTGGCTTCTGCAGGCGATGAGGGGACCATTCGATTGTGGAATATGAACAATTTGGAAACAGATCCAATTATTTTGCGCGGGCATGTGCGCGGCGTCACAACGCTGGCATTCAGCCAGGATGGAAAGTGGCTTGCCTCGGGGAGCGAAGATGGCAATTTGCGACTTTGGGATGTACAGCAAGCTACTCAGGGAAATGTCGAAGCTGCCGAACGTGGCACCTTGCGTGGTCACCAAGCACCAATCTCGAGCATCGTTTTTGATGATGTCGGCAAATATGTGATTGCGGGAGGGGCGGATGGTACTTTACGAAGGTGGGAAGTCAATTTCGAGGATATTGAGCAGGTAGCGTGTAATTATGTCTCACGCAATTTTACCTACTCCGAATGGGAAACCTATTTTGCTGAGGAGGGAGAATATCGACAAACTTGTTCGAAGGTTCCGCCAGATATTTCTGTAGTGGATGAGTTGATTGATCAGCGGATGCTTGACGATGCCTTGGCTGTCTTGCAGATTTTGGCCGAGCATGACCCAAGTTTAGGGATCATCCCCGAAGCGCAATTAGCCTATATGTTGGGGGAGGCTTACCTTCAAGATGATCTTGTCGACCAAGCGCTTCCTTCCTTGCGGGAGGCTGTTGAATTAGATCCTTCGCTGAGTGAAGAAGCATCCTGGCTTATTCTTGAAATAGGACGGGAAATGCTTGTGGTTGAAGATTTCGATAAAGCATTGGTTATCATGCAAATGGCACTTGATTTAAATCCAGACCTGGAAATAAATCCGCGGGCAGAGGTAGCCTTTGCAAAAGGGAGTGAGTATCTACAAGAGGGTCTCATCGATGAGGCTTTGGCTTTGTTCGAAGATGCGGCCACTGAAGACGATTCTCTTAGAGAAGAAGCTGGTGTATTACTGGGAGAGTTTGGGTATGAACGTGTATTCGAAGGTAATTTTGAGGAAGCATTGGTAATTTTCCGAGCAGCAATGGAGTACGACCCCACATTGGGAATGGACACAGAAATCGAGATAAGCCCTGAAAGACTTGTTGCCCAAATGATGGTGTACCATGCGCGCGACCTGGTTGAGTATGGTGAAATTATTCAAGCCTGGGATATATTACAGCAAGTGTTAAGCTACGACCCGGGCTTTGAAATCAACCTTGAAATGGCCATGGCCTATTCGCTGCTCGCTGCGGATCTTGGGATCGATTCATTGCCAGATGAGCTTCCAAAAAAGATTGGAATGATCTTGGAGGCATTGAACGCTATCCGAGTTAACCAGATCGATTTAGCCTTTGAGCGGCTAGAGAAGGCCGTGAAACTTGATCCATCATTGGATTTGGTCCCAGATCAGGTGGTTGTCAATGAGTTGATCAGGCTGGGTGTGTATTTCGCCAATCTCGAAGATGTCAGTCAGGCGAATGCCAATTTTCGTGCTGTAGACCAGTACGGCTATCTTGGGCAAATCAGCTTTGGGGATTCGGTTTCGGGGGCGATTGATCTGGGTGGGTATCAAGCCTGGCAGTTTGAGGGACAGGCCGGGCAGATTGTCTCGATTTATATGGAACGGGATAAGAGCTTTCTTGACCCCTATCTGATTATTGTGCCGCAAGGTGCTGGGATGCTCGCCGAAGATGATGATAGCGGTGGCGACCTGAATGCTATGATCTCATTTTACACTTTGGAAGAAACTGGCCCATATATCATCGTCGCACGCGGGTACGATGAGCTAAGCAACGGCGCTTACACCCTTACGTTAGAGGAAGTATCCAGCCCCTGAATGGTTTATTTCAAAAAAACAATCCTCAGTCCTCTCCTACTGGAATAGGGGAAACTTTAGCGAAACGATGTTGGGTGAGGGAAAAGCATTTAAGGTAAAGGTTTAAGGTGTGGGGTGTTCTCCAAACGTCACTGCGATCTCTTCGTTGCCCCCATTTCGAACTACGGTCAGCGTTGTGGTATCTCCGGGGGAGAAGGTGTAGAGCACGTTAATAAAGGGGTGGTCTTCATCCAATTTTTGGTTGCCCATATGGGTGATGATGTCGCCCTCCTGTAATCCAGCCTTACCTGCCGGAGATCCAGGCCCGACGCCCGAAACATACAAACCTTGATTTACGGGCAGATCATAGGTATGGGCGATATTTTCTGTAAACCACTGGTAGCGGATCCCTAAATAGGGGTAGGAAAAATATCCCTTTTCGATCAGTTGCTTGGAGACCGCGAGTACAGTATTCGATGGGATCGCGAACCCAAGCCCTTCAGCTACCGCGCTGCCATACGTGCCACCGCGCACGATCAAAGTATTGATACCAACCACTTCGCCAGCCAGATTGACCAGCGGTCCGCCGGAGTTGCCTTGGTTAATGGCGGCGTCTGTCTGGATCAAGCCTTCCATCAAATAGTTTTGGTCGACTTCAATGCTGCGCTCCGTGGCGCTAACCACGCCTGCGGTGACCGTATTCTTGAAATCCCCCAGCGGTGATCCGATGGCGATCACGGTTTCACCAGGCCGAAGAGCATCTGAGTTGCCCAAAGGCGCAATCGCCGGGACATTTCCCTGTGCCCTCAGCACGGCCAGGTCAGAAAATGGATCGGTGCCTACGATCTCAGCGAGGATTTGGGTGCCATCGGCTAGGATCACGGCGACTTCTGAAGTGCTTTCTACGACATGATTGTTCGTGATCACGTAGCCTTCTTGAGAGATGAATACTCCGCTACCACTGACGGGTAGGTCTGCGCTGCGGCCGAAGAAGGTCTGCTGGCCGGGGACGATGCCAACCACAGTGACCACCGCCGGGCCGATCTGCTCGACGGCCTGGGTAACGGCGGTGTCTTTCTCCATGGTCACTATTTGCTGGGTAACTGTCTGGGGTGTGGCAGAGGGTGCGATGGGGGCCATCACCTCAGGGGTTGGATGCTCTTGGATCGCGGTGAATACCGCGAGACCACCCGCTAATGCACCACCTAGGGCTGAAATACCCGCTACCACTATGAGAACAAAAGCGTAGAAAATTCGTTTCCCGGACATTGAAAAAACTTTTTACAGCCGAGACACCGAGATCGCAGAGTTTTTCTCTGAGCTAGTAATTCTCTGCAAACTCCGCGACTCTGTGGTAATTACTTATCTTCGTCTACCGCCGATTCCAGCAACCAATGAAGCCCAATACAATAACTGCAATATGGCAGTGAAGATCGCGGCCACATAGGTCAGGGCGGCGGCGTTGAGCACCGCGTTGACGCCACGTTGCTCCTCCTCGGTGCGGATCAGCCCCGAGTTCGTCAGCAGGGCCTTGGCCCGGGCTGAGGCATTCAACTCAACGGGCAGAGTGGCTAGGGAGAAGATCGCTCCTCCTGAGAAGACCAGCACACCCAACCAGGCCAGGTCGGTCATTCGCAGGAATAGGCCGATCATGATCAAGATCCATCCTAAATAGGAACCGATATTGACCACGGGTACCAGCAGGCTGCGGAAACGCAGCGGGAAGTACTCATCCTGGTCTTGCAGGGCATGCCCTAGTTCGTGCGCTGCGATGGCCAGTGATGCTACTGAATTCCCCTGGTAGACACCCTGGGAGAGTCTCAGCACATTAGAGCGCGGGTCGTAATGATCAGTCAGGTTGCCGCGCGTGGTTTGAATATCGATATCGTAGAGGCCCGCGAAACGAGTCAGACGTGACGCGGCTTCGGCACCGCTGACCCGGCTGGACGCTGGAACCCGCTGCCACTTGCGGTAGGTCGAATTGACATACAGTTGGGCTAGCATGGTCAAGATGAATGCTGGGGCCATGAAGAGAAGATAGTACGGGTTGAAGAAGAACATTTTCTGTACCTTTTAATAGCCAATTAGAGAGGCATTCCATTAGCGGATGGATGTGCGCAGCACGCCTATCCACTTATGGGTTTACCGTTCGACAATTTCTAATAACACCTCTACGGCTTTATCCAGTTGAGGGTCGCGGCCTTCCTGGATGTCTTCCTCGCTGAGAATGATCACCTGATCTAGAGGTAATCCAAAGGATTCGATATCGAAACCCTCATCGATGGCAGCTTGCGGGATGGTCGCCAGGGGGTAATCTGGTTCCAGTCCAACCTGATGGATTTGTCGTTCGTTAGGAGTCAGCCAGCGGGCGATGGTGATGCGCACTGCACCCTGGTCGTTACTCAGTGGGATCCAATTCTGGACCGAACCTTTCCCAAAGGAGGTCGTGCCTACAAGCGGCGCGCGCTGATAATCTTGGATGGCGCCGCTGACAATCTCAGAAGCAGAGGCAGTCCCTTCGTTGATCAGTACAACTAGGGGGATCTCAGTAGCCAGGCCCTCGCCATCGGCAGTGTAGGTGTCGCGGCTGCCGTCGCCATACTCTTCGTACATCACAACGCCGTCGCCGATAAACTCAGAGGTGACATCGATCGCAGTGTTCAAGAAGCCCCCGCCATTGTTGCGCAGGTCGAAGACCAGGCCAACCGGGTTTTGGTCAAGCAGTGATTCGAGAGCGTTGAGCAAGTCTTGATTCGTCTCATCTCCGAAATTGAACAACTGAATATAAGCGATGTCATCATCCAACATGCGATATTCAACGCTGGGGATGGTGATCGTGGCCCGGGTGATCTCGACATCAAAGAATTCCTCGACACCCGTACGCCGGATAGTCAAAATAACTTTGGATCCCGCGGGTCCAAGCACGCGCCGGATGACCAAATTGCCGTCGATGCCGGTCATATCATCTCCGTCTACGGCGACGATTTCGTCACCAGGGAGCAGCCCCGCTTCCTCAGCGGGAGAACCCGACATCGGACTGATAATTGTCAAGTATTCCTGGTTGGGATCGACCCAGGCGCCGATGCCTTCGTACGTTCCGTCCAGGGGGATATTGGCTTGCGTGAAAGCGTCAGGATCCATGTACGATGTATGCTGGTCGCCCAACGCATCTAGCATTCCACTGATGGCGCCATAAACGAGCGCCTGGTCATCAGGCCTGTGCGCGAAAGCCCAGGTCTCCCAGAAGGGGATGAAGAGATCTTCTAATTCGGTGGGGGTGCCTGTTTGATCACCGTCAGGGACGGGCAATGAATCGTAGGTAGTGTTCGTGGCTTGTTCGTAAACATTGATCATGCCATCGATTGCGCCGTTCATCAAAACCTCGTCATCGACAGGTTGGTCGACAAATTGTTCGTGGACGATGTCCCAAGCCTCCCAGAATGGAGCAAAAAGTTCGCCCAACTCGCCCGAAGGAATAGTAACGGATGCTCCCTCGCTGACAGGTGGATGGCCAGGGGGCAATTCCTCGGCCGAGGGCTCACCAGCCTGATCGGAGTATGTTTCTGTTTGAGTCGTAACGGAGTTATCGACAACCGCGGGGCTTGCAATCTCGGGTAGGAATGGAGCAGCTGCCTGGCAAGCCAGACTTGCTCCAACCAATAAGATGACAACAAGGATTATGCCAAACCGTATTTGTACACTTCTTTTCATCCTGTTCTCCTGCACTGGTGTTTGATTTTTCGAAAAATTTCAAATCATCTTATAAGTCGCGCGCTTCGATGTCACTTGAGAGGTACACCGCAGCGCGGCGGAATCAGCTTTGGGTCAGTCCTATGTTCATGCTAACCACGGCCTTCGCGGGGCAGAAGCTCAGCTTCCAAAATGGCCCTAGAATACATGTACCTTATCATAGCAAGATTAGTGGAACCTAAACGCAATGTAAACAAGATGTATGAGAGATATTCAGATTTTTCATACACTATTCCCGAAAGAATCCCTCACTAGGTTACGAAGGAATGTTAGAGAAATACATCGCCCAGCTCTCTGGGTTGCTGACCTGTTCCGCATAGGCCAAAATCGATTCCCCAGCTAAGGGATAAAGCGGGTGGCATGAGGTTGGCGCTGCTCCTTCTGGCGCGTGGACAACAGCATCGATCAGCGGGGCTACCAGGTCGGCTTCATCGAGCTCGGGGACGATCTCTTCAGCAGTGACGATCACAGTTTCGGCGGTCAGGCTGAGTTCTTCGTCTACACCTTTGTTCTTTCCGATTTGCGCATTGCCATCCCTGTCAGCAACCAGGGCGTGAATGACGGCGACATCTGGTTTGATAGCCGGGAAGGCGATTAACTCTTCCCCCAGATAGGGATCGGTAATGGTGCGGACGTCAGGCCGCAGTTTGGGTAGGTCTGTGCCCAGCCAGCCTCGTCCAGGTGTAAAGCTGATTCCAGCCATTTGGGCGCGCAGCCCGAAGGCTAAACTGGCCTCAGTCTCTTCCATGATCTCGATCTCTCCGCGGTTGGCGTAGTAAGTGAACATCGGAGCCAACCCAAAGATCTCAAGGCCGAAGTAGCAACTGCGCACGCGCTCGATCATCCCTGCCCCGACCAGTAGATCACTCTCGAATCCTGCAGTGAAGGCGAACAGGGTCAACGCTTGGGGATTTTGATGCTTTTGGAACCTGCGTACCAGTTCGATGCAAAAAGCAACCGGCCGGCGATAGAGCGTCATCCCGCCTAGCGCCAGCATATCACCGCTCTTTACCTGTTCCGCTGCTTCTTGTATTGAAATCAGTTTATTGTTCATCTATCGTTCACTTTTGGGTATTTCAAACCTGCGGGATGTTCCTTATGCTAAGTAAAATTGATTTTTGCATATGTATTGCATTATCTCCCTCACCCCACCTTCGCTCTGCTTCGGCTTCCCCTCTTCCACCTGGAAGAAGGGCTAGGCGTGAGGGTAAGCAGGATAGGCTTTTTTCTGAATACAATTTTTTTTTCAAGAAAAGCTTATCGATGCACCAATCTCCCGCAGGTTTACGAATCGCACTTGCCAACATCAATTCCAAATTTCCGGCACCGCCTCTCGCAAGGCAAAGATGTCTTCAATCGCGCGATCCACACTGGGGTGGAATCCGTTTTCTCCGACCAGAATGGTGAAGAATCCAGCCGCGTGAGCGGGGGCTAAATTGAGGACCGAATCATCTAAAAACGCGCACTCCCGGGCATCAGGTACACCTGCCAACTCCAGGGCTCTCTGGTAGGCTTCGGGAAAAGGTTTGCAATAGGGATCCATAGCCCAAACATCTACGACTCCGTCAAAACAGTCCTGTATCTCCATTTTGTTTAGCACTCTTTCAACGTGGTCGATATCTGAGTTCGTGAATATCCAGCGCTGATTTGGGATACTGAGCAACATCTGGCGAAGATTCGGTTCTGGCAACAGGTAGTCGTCCAAGGGTAGATCATGGACGAAGTCCAGGTAATCTTGAGGGTCAATGTCGAAGTTTGCTTGCAGGCCGCGTAACGTTGTGCCATAGTCAACGAAATATCCATGGCGCAAAGCCGGGATCTCTTCGTGAGAAAGCCCCAAGCGTTCGTGCATATACAGGTCGATGCGTTGGCGGATCTTCCCCCACATGCCGTTGGATTCTGGGTATAACGTAGAATCGAGGTCAAAGAAGACGGTGTGAAACTTCATGCCTAGAATTGTACATGTTCCTGGTTGTATCGCAAGGGGGATCACCCCACTCATTCCTGATTCTGGGAAATCCAGTTGCGATTTCCATAGGGTTGAAAATGGAGAAAAAAAGTCATGAGGTCTGGTGCTATAATTTCCTATGGTGAACCCTATGCCTATAAAAATCCTTCCCGATGAAATTGCTTCTCAAATTGCCGCCGGCGAAGTCGTCGAGCGCCCAGCCTCGGTGGTCAAAGAGCTTGTAGAAAACGCCCTGGATGCGGGTGCCAGCCATATCTCCATTCAAGTTGAGGGGGCTGGCAAAACAATGATTGAGGTCGCTGATGATGGATCAGGCATTGCTGCGGATGAGTTGGTGCTATCGGTTGCTCGTCATGCCACCAGCAAACTTAGCACGGCCGATGATTTGTTTCGGATTGCAACATTAGGTTTTCGGGGAGAAGCGCTGGCTTCGATTGGATCTGTCTCTCGGATGACAATCACATCCCGGACCCGCCAAGCAGAGATGGGTACGGTGTTGCGCGTCGATGCTGGCAAAGCTGAGCATCCCACACCCCTGGGGACACCCTCAGGGACAATCATACGGGTAGAGGACCTGTTCTATAGCGTTCCGGCTCGCTTGAAATTCCTGAAGAGTGACCGCACCGAACGTCGGCATATCAGCACGCTGGTGACTCATTATGCCCTGGCTTATCCTGAGGTACGTTTTCAATTGAGACAGGCCAATCGACAGGTTTTGCAGACCAGCGGTAATGGTGATCGACGCGAGGTGCTGGCTGCGCTCTATGGTGCTGAGATTGCCCGGAAAATGGTCGAGGTTCTGGCTCATTACGATGATCTGGAGATAACTGGCTTTGTCAGCCCCACATCCGTGACGCGTTCAAACCGGCGAGAAATCCTGTTCTTTGTCAATGGACGTCCAGTTCAAGATTTTTCTCTGACAACGTCCCTGGTCAGGGCTTACCATACCATGTTGATGGTAGGGCGGTACCCCATTGCAGCCCTTTTCTTGAATATGCCCCCGGACACCTTGGACGTCAATGTACATCCTACCAAAGCAGAGGTGCGTTTCCGCGATCGTGAGGAAGTTTTCCGCGGGGTCGGGCGCGCTGTGCGTCAGGCTCTGCTGGCCCATACGCCAGTGCCTGAGATAGAGCAGATGAGTGAACGGGTCCGCTGGAGCGAGCCCTCTTTTGGGAGCAGCGCGGCGCGAGGAGAGAGCGACCCTGCCTGGGATATGAGTGCCGATCAGAGCGCAGGGAGCGGTCAGCCGTCAGCGGTCAGTGGCCAACCCATTCCCGACCAGAATGTGCAACAATCGTTTCCAGATGTTACCGTGCCACTCCTTCGTCTTGTCGGACAAGTGGGGGTAACGTACCTGGTTGCGGAGGGGCCCGATGGGCTGTATCTTATCGACCAACATGCTGCCCACGAACGCGTGTTATTCGAGCGCTTCCAGGCCCAACGCGCCGATGATATCCCCGCGCAGCAACTGATGGAACCGGTCTCGGTAGAGTTGCCTCTTGCCAGCGCAGACCTGCTTGAGGGACAGCTTTCCGTCTTGGGCAAGTTAGGATTCCAGGTCGAACCTTTTGGGCGTGGGACTTTTTTGGTTAGGGCGATTCCAGCGCTCTTATCTGGTTTGGACCCTGCTGCGGCGCTGCGGGTGGTTGTCGAAGACTTCGAGGAAGATGAAACACCGTTGAAAGACGCCATCGAATCGAAGATCATTGCGCGCATTTGCAAGCGCGCGGCGGTCAAGGGTGGACAAGCGCTCTCGCGAGAGGAACAAGAGGCATTGTTGCGCGATCTGGAGGCTAGCCAATCTCCCCGAACTTGCCCCCATGGCAGACCCACAATGATCCACCTGTCCGTAGATCTCTTGGAGCGGCAATTTGGTCGTAAAGGTGCGCGATAGATGATTCATAAAATTTCCTCTTGGTTTCTATTGGCGATTTCATATGTATGCTTTATAGGATGTGGTGATGCAACCGCGGCGTTGGAAAACATTACCATTGTTGAAGAAATCCCTGTGGATGTTATCCCCCTTGCTGGGGAGGTTGCCTATCGAAAGGCCGAAGTTTCTGGGATCGCCTGGCATGGTGACACATTAGTCATACTGCCTCAATATCCAGAGTTGTTCCCGACAGATGATGGAGGTAGTTTGTTTGCAATTGCCAAGGATGATATTCTAGCCTTTCTAGAAGGCAAATCGACGGAGCCACTCCAGCCTTCTGTGATCCCATTTGTGGATCAAATGATTGGTGAAAGCATTGCAGGATTTGAGGGATACGAAGCGATCGCATTTAATGGAGATCAAGTTTTCCTGACCATCGAGGCAGAAACAAGGCAGGGGATGAAGGGCTATCTGGTTACTGTCGAAATCCAACCAGATTTGGGCTCGGTGCGACTTGATCTGGATTCTGTGCAAGAAATCCAACCTCAAACTAGGTTAGACAATTTTTCTGAAGAGGCCATCTTGATACTCGAAGCTGCTGAACGACTGATCACCATGTACGAGGCGAATGGGGCAAATGTCAACCCCCAGCCAGCAGGTCATATATTTAACCTTGATCTCTCCCCAGATGGTTTGATCGACTTTCCTACGATTGAGTATCGCATCACCGATGTGACATCCCTTGACGATCAAGGGCGTTTCTGGGCGATTAATTTCCTGTTCTCTGGGGATCGACGAAAACTTGACCCAGCAGAAGACCAGATTCGGATCGAACATGGCATTGGTGAAAGCCATGTTGAATCAAACCACGTCGAGCGATTGGTGGAATTTCAGTTCACGGAAGCCGGCATTCTCATCTCAGATCAATCTCCAATTTATCTAGAACTTATGGATGGCAAAATTGCACGCAACTGGGAAGGAATAGTTCGACTGGATGATCTGGGCTTCTTGTTGATGACGGACAAACATCCCGGGACGATATTGGGTTTTGTCCCGTTGCCAGAAAATCCGATTCAACCTGAATCATAATAATCATTAAATCTGGGGGATCACCCCGGCAATTCTTGGAGAACCGATCAATTATTTCTTTGTGATTCTTCGTGTCTTTGGGCCTTAGGGACGATTATTTTTTACCGGAGCAGATACATTTCTTCTATGAAAGCAATCTGGCTTGAAAATCAGGAGCTGAGCTTCCGGGATGATATCCCCAATCCTCAACCCAAAACGGGAGAGGTTTTGATTCGCGTGCGCATGGCTGGGATTTGCAGCACGGATTTGGAATTGGTCAAAGGGTATTATCCCTTTGCGGGAATTTTGGGGCACGAATTCGTTGGTGATGTAGTAGCTGCTCCTGGAAACCCCAGTTGGCGAGGGAAACGCGTAGTAGGGGAGATCAATATCGTCTGTGGCCGATGTGAAACCTGTCTGGCTGGAAGGTCTACGCATTGTGAAAACCGTTCCGTTTTAGGGATCAAGAGCCATCATGGTGCTTTTGCGGAATATCTCACACTCCCATTGGATAATCTTCATAGCGTGCCTGATTCGGTTTCGGATGAAATAGCCGTTTTTGTGGAACCCATTGCAGCCGCGTTTGAAATTCTCGAGCAAATCGAAATTAAACCAACGGATAAGGTTTTAGTGGTGGGTGCGGGACGTTTAGGACAATTGGTCGCGCAGGCACTAGCATTGACAGGATGCGACCTGCAAGTCGTCGCCCGGCATGACGACCAGCGCAAAATTCTGATCGATCGCCAAATTAGGGTCATCGCTGAAAGCGATGTCATAGAAAGGGGAATGGATATCGCCGTTGATGCTACTGGCTCTCCAGCAGGGTTTTCTCTGGCTCGTTGTGCCCTTCGGCCGCGCGGTACTCTAGTTGTCAAGAGCACCTACGCGGGCGATCTTCAAGTGAACTTTTCATCGATTGTCGTGGACGAGCTGACGATCATTGGCTCGCGCTGCGGACCTTTCGAACCGGCGATAAGCGCTTTGGAAAGCGGAGATGTGAATCCAAGCCCCTTGATTTCCGCCCGCTATCCTCTTGTGGATGGATTGCTGGCCTTCGAGCACGCCGCACAGCCTGGGGGGTTAAAAGTGTTGCTGTCTATGGAGAAGGTTGATTAAAAAAATGGGGTGTGATTCAAGGAGTTATCGGCAATCGCATATTGAAGGTTGTGCCTGCATCTACTTCGCTTTGGAAGTCGATCTCGCCCCCGTGACCTTCGATGATGCGTTTGACGATTGAGAGACCCAAGCCTGTCCCTTGAGCGTGACGCTCAGACCCAGGCACCCGGAAGAACTTGCTAAACATTCTGTTCTGATATTTAGGTGGAATCCCTATCCCCGTGTCACTGATTTCAACATGGACCCAATCGGAGTGCAGTTCACCTTTGAGCATCAATCTGCCCCCTTGTGGAGTGTATTTGATGGCATTGCTCAGAAGATTTAGTACCGCTTGCTTGATTTTATCGCAATCCCCTTGAATAGTAGGCAAATCTTCTGGGACCTCGATATTGCAGAATAACCCCTTTTCCTCGGCCTGGTCGATGATCAGTTGGAAGCACTCGTGGAGCAGATTGCTAATATTGAAAGGTTCGACATGAAATTGGGAGCGGCCCGATTCAAGCCGGGCGACGCTCAAGAAATCGGTGGACATATCTGCCAACCGAGAGGTTTCCCGCTGGATATTCTTTGCAAGTTGATCCCTTTTTGTTTCGTCAATCTCAGGATGGGTCAAGAGGTGCGTTGCCGTTCGTAAGGACGCCAATGGGGTTCGTAACTCGTGAACGAATTCAGAAATCAGATCGAACTGCTGGAATAGGCGTGAATTCTCGATGGCTACGGCGGCTTGCGCCCCCAGGGTGAATAGGGCATCCTGGTCTTCCAATGAAAATTCGCCACTCCGTTTGTTGATGGCTTCCAATACGCCACTGACTTTGTCCTTGGCGATCAGCGGAACACCCAAAATCGAATTTGTAGAAAAGCCGATGGCTTTGCCTACTTGCTGGTAATGGCGTTCATCTTGCGCAGCGTCCTGGATGATCAGGGGTTTGCGATTTTTGACAATCCATCCTGCAATGCTGTCCTCAACCGGTACCTCGAGACCCCGCAAGAGAGGGTCGTCAAATTGAGATGCGACTTGAAAATAGAGTCTCTCTAATCTCTCGTCGTAGAGCAAAATCGAGGCAGCCTCAGACTCTGTGAGTTCAGCCGCGGCCTCGACAATGCGCTTCAAAAGAATATCCAGATCGAGGGTCGACGCCAGATCATTTGAGATCGAAATGATCTTCTTATAGCGACCTATTTGGGTGTTCTCGGCTTTGTCACTCATTGGCAAGATTCGCTGCAAGTGCGGGGATGATATCTGAAACGTCTCCTTTTAATACGGCCGTAGCTTGCTCGTCGATATAGGTTTCAGATTTGTTAACAACGATCACTTTGGCCCCATGTTCGATTGCCCTGGCCGGTAAGCCTGCCACGGGCATCACTTCGAGTGAAGAACCAGCAATCAGCATGACATCACAGGTCTCGCTGGCAGAGCGTGCTTTTATCCATATCTTTGCAGGGAGCTGCTCCTCGAATAGGACCGCATCGGGTTTGAGGATACTTTGACAACCAGGGCAGTAGGGGATATCGCCGCGCTCGATATAGTCATCGATATAATCCTCGGATGAATACTGTTGGTAGCAGCCCACACAAGTCAGCGTGTTAAGTGAGCCATGCACTTCCAGAACGTTTCTCGAGCCTGCACGCTGGTGTAATCCATCGATGTTTTGGGTGATAATGGTTTGGATTTTGTTGCTCTCTTCGAGTTGTGCTAATGCCATATGCGCAGGGTTGGGTTCGGCATTGAGCATATGACTGGCTAGAGGGCGCAACCATTCGAAAAATCGTTCCGGATGGTACCGGAACGATGAAAGAGAAGCGACTTCCATGGGAAGAAAGCGGGTCCATAACCCACTGCCCGCTGATCGGAAATCGGGAATACCCGAGGGGGTAGAACTGCCTGCCCCCGTGAGAGCTACAGCATTCTGAGCCTTCTTCAATATCTTAACGGCTCTGTTAAAAGCTGTCTCAAGGGGGCGAGTCGTCATCGATGGCGTTGATGATGTTTTATTGAATGATTGTTGACGCCAGTTTGGTAAATTGCTCTGCTGTCAGGCTGGTGGGTTGTTGAACCACCATGGGGGTGCCAATCTCGAAAGCTTTGTGGGCCAGATCGGGTGCGGGCGTGATCACTGTAGCAATGGGGTGCTGGATGGCCTCTTGAACATCAGCCCAATTCATCTGGGTATTCGAGCGTTGGCGGTTGACCAGGGCAGCTCGAATGCGGTTCTTGGCCACGCCCAGAGCGACCATGTCATCAATGAGCGCCTTGGTTTGTTGGGCACCCATGGGGGTTGGCTCAACGACGACCAGGAATTCATTGATTTCTTCAAGCAGAGCTTGCGTCAATTGGGGTAATGAAGATCCGAGATCCAATATGATGAATTTGGCGATGCTGGGAAGCAGTTTTGCGATGCTCCTGAACTGGTCGATCCTAGTGCTGTAAATCGCGTCGCGTGGACGTTGTGGCGCCGTCAGAACATGGATTCCACTTTGGTGAGGGACAACCTGATTCTGAATATCTACAGCAGTGATCGCTTTGGCATCTTTGCTGAGCAATTGCGCGGCACCGTTGGGTGAAGTGAATCCCAGGCTCATCTCAATGTCACCGCTACCCGGAGTGAAGTCTGCGACGATGACACTATCGCGAGTCAATTTTCGGATTGTCACGGCTAAGTTCGTAGCCAGGGACGATACGCCGAGCCCGCCCTTTGCAGACAATACTCCGATCATATACCCCTGGATGGGTTCCATTGGGGTTGGTGCGGCTTCAGGTTGTGCAACCTGGCTAACCCGAGAGCGTGCCAAAAGAGCCTTGACTTGAGCTAGCAGTTCGCGGGGTTGGGTTGGTTTCGTCAGATACGCGTCTGCCCCAGCCTCCAGTCCTTCAACTTTGTCATCAACTTGGGCTTTCGCGGTGAACATAATGATAGGGATAGACGAAGTACGGTCAAGCGCGCGCAATCGTTGCGCAACTTCATAACCGCTCATATCTGGCATCATTACGTCCAGCAGAATCAGATTAGGGAGATCGGATTGAGCCTTTTGTAAAGCACGTTCTCCGTTATCAGCCGCGCTAATCTGATAGCCCTGGCGTTCAAGCATTAACCCTACCAGGC
>CAYWIC010000100.1:0-19490 GCA_964458115.1 uncultured Anaerolineales bacterium
GTGGCAAAAAAGGCATACCGTTTGAGAGAGAAATGTGAAGTCATTTTACCTCCTACGCGAATGGTAGTACTTTGAATTGAAAGGTAAAAAAGTTCATATTAACTATACAAGAAATGCAATTGAATTTCAAGCAGGATATTGCTGAAAGGTGTATTTCAGTTTGGGGGTGAGATTTCAGTAGAATACCAAATTATCCGAAATACTCGATAACGTGGCGATGTTAGAGTGGAGAGGATAACCTGAGCTTTTAGATAATAATAAGATAAACTAATATAGAGCTATTGCTTTATTAATTGAAACTTTAGCTTATTTCTTGCTTAAATTCGGTATAATGACTTTGTAAGTGAAAATTGGTAACACCCTTTATCGAGTTATTGTGAAAGGAAGATCATGAATTACAAAAAAGTTATTCGCGAAACCCATTTGTTTGAATTTGTGTCTGATGAAATTATTGATCAGATGGCTAACGTTGCTAAAGAGATGGAATACTCCAGAGGGGATTTAATATTCGATGAAGTTCAAGAAGCAGATTATCTATACATTCTTTTGGAAGGAAAAGTCAGCATGGGTGTTAGTCTTACATCCAAACCAACAACGATCACAGTTTCTGTCGTCAGTATGCCCAATACAGTCTTTGGTTGGTCGTCGATCGTGACGCCATACCGTTTCACTGCTTTCGCCCAATGTGACGTTGATTCTAAAGTTCTGGCAATTCCTGGGGAGAAGATCTTAGATTTCCTGCAGAAAGACCCCCCAACTGCATACACGGTTATGAAAAGACTGACTGAATTGATCAGTAGCCGTTTGCGAGACAGCCGCACAGTCATGCTGCGAACCTTGTAAAGAAATGTTTGGGAGATTGGGGGCTAACAATGATTGGAATAAGAGCCTGATAGCTTTTTGCTATTGGGTTTTTCTTATTGTTAGGAGGTTTTTGTGTAGAGTCATTGGGAAATCCAGAGATGAACTCCAGATTTGGGGGTATGGAGCATGCAGCGCACGGCCCCATACCCCCAAATCTGCCAATTTCCAAGGAGATCCCTTGAGAGCCATTACTATTTTAAAACTGCACAAATCAGACAAAAACCACTGTGATTTTTGTTCAGTTATTCAATGACGTTTGCCCCCTATCTAAGAATATCTAATACGTTACAATACCCTCAATTTATTGTGAAAAATTTTACAAACAATTATATGGGATAGCTTCGACACCAAAATTCGGTAACTCATTCTCCCCTATTTTTAGACAACCTATCTCCAAAACCTGATCTTTCCTTTCGTATTATCTTTCGCACGAAAGCAAATTTCTTCTAAAAAGTGTACAGATATGAAAGAAAAAATTCGAAGTGTAATTGAGAAATATCATCAAGACCGTGGCCGTCTATTGGATATCTTGATCGCTGTCCAGGATATTTATCACTGTATTCCTGGTGAGGCAGTTACCCTCATTGCCGATCAGTTTGGCATGTCCAAGGTAGATGTAGAGCAAACTATTACCTTCTATCATTTCCTTTCCCAAGCACCAGTTGGAGAGTATGCCATTTATCTCAATGATAGTGCCGTAGCCAATATCAACGGACGAGCAGAAGTTGTCCGGGCTTTCGAGCAAGAATTGGGGCTCCCTTTTAATAGTGTTACCGATGATGGGCAAATCGGCTTGTGGGATACTGCCGATATCGGCATGAACGATCAGGAACCGGCCGCGCTCATCAATGGGACGGTGTTCACCAAACTGACGCCGGCGAAAGTCAAGACTCTGATTGCCGGTATGCAGGCTGGTAAAGACGTGCCAAATCTGATGGCTGAAATTGGCGCCGAATTGAGTGGCCCCGAGTTTCTATCCACCATGGTGAAGAACAATATCCGCCAAAAGGGCGCAATCTTGTTCTCTGAAGCTTATGAAGTTGGGCAGGCCATACGAAGATCAATCACCCGGACCCCTGAAGAGATCGTTGACGAAGTCAAGCAATCTAATTTGCGCGGGCGCGGTGGGGCGGGGTTCCCGGCGGGACTCAAATGGGATTTATGCCGAAAATCTAATGGTGGAGAGGCTTATATAATTTGCAATGCTGATGAGGGAGAGCCGGGAACATTCAAGGATCGAGTATTACTTACAAATATGCCCCACATGGTTTTCGAAGGTATGGTTCTCGCTGCGTATGCCGTTGGTGCCAAACGAGGCTTCGTCTATCTACGCTACGAATATCGCTATATGCTCGAATACCTTGAGAGTGTACTCCAAGAAATGCGAGGACAGAATCTCCTTGGTAAAAATATCGCTGGGAAAGAAGGGTTTAATTTCGACGTTCGCATCCAGTTGGGGGCTGGGTCCTATGTTTGCGGCGCTGAATCGGCGCTGATCGAATCTATGGAAGGCAAGCGTGGTGAACCACGCAATCGTCCCCCCTTCCCAGTACAGAAGGGCTATCGAGATTTACCGACCGTAGTAAACAATGTCGAAACTCTTTGCAAGGCGGTGAGTGTGATCATCGACGGTGTCGATTGGTTCAAATCCTTTGGGACAAATGAATCGTCGGGAACTAAACTACTCAGTATTTGTGGCGATTGCAAGAACCCAGGCATCTATGAAGTGGAATGGGGGATTACCATCGAAAAGTTACTAAAAAGGACTGGGGCGAAGAATGTTCAGGCTGTTCAGGTTGGCGGGCCATCCGGCACTTGCATCGATCCTTCCCAATTCAATCGCACCCTTGCCTTCGAAGACCTACCCACCGGCGGTTCCATCATCATTATCGGTGAAGAGCGCGATCTCTTGCGAGAGTTCGTCTTGAATTTCATGAACTTTTTCATTGAAGAATCATGCGGTTCCTGCGGTCCCTGTCGCTCTTTGACCGTGATATTGCGCAACAAATTGCTCAAGATTTTAAATGGGCATGGCACCAAACAAGATATTGATGAACTCTATACTTGGGCCAGCTATGATCGAGCTGCTAACAGATGCGGACTTGGTCAAACCGCAGCCAACCCGATCTTAACAACTATCGAAAACTTCCGGGGACTGTACGAAAGCCTGGTCACTCCTGAAGAAACTTATTTTTCTACTTTCAATATGAAAGCCGCGGTGGCTGAATCCTGCGAAGTGGTTGGGCGGGTTCCGAATCTCCAAGCGCACTAAGCATAAAGGGCAGAAAAAAGATGAACGAAAACGAAAAAATCACCTTTGAAATCGATGGAAAGGTCTGCTACGCACAGCCTGGCCAGTTGTTGATTGACGCTGCCAAGGATAATGGCGAATATATCCCTTCCCTTTGCCATGTGGAGGATCTCAAACCCGCGGGTTCTTGCCGCATATGTAACGTCAAAGTGAATGGCCGCAATATGACCGCTTGCACGACCCCTGTTACAAGGGGTATGGTGGTCGAAAATGATATTTCCGAACTCAACGAACTTCGTAAAGCCATCATCGAAGTGCTGTTTGTCTCTGGCAATCACTTCTGCCCGGCCTGTGAGAAAAGTGGCAACTGCGAATTGCAAGCCCTGGCTTATCGTTACCGGATGATGGTCCCCCGATTCCCCTATGAATTCCCGGTAAAGGGTGTTGAGGCCCGCGGCAACCATCTCTTCCACGACCGTAACCGATGTATTTTGTGCAAACGCTGTATTCGTTCGGTTGAGAAAGATGGTAAAGCTGTATTTGCCTTCAATAGCCGCGGCGGCGAACGCCTACACGTGGCGATGGATATCGAACTGGCGGCCCAACTGACGGAAGAAGAAGCCCAGGAAGCCATGGACATCTGCCCTGTGGGTGCTATCCTAAAAAAAGAACAAGGTTTCCGCGTTCCGATCGGGGAACGCAAATTCGACAAACACCCCATAGGCAGTGAGATTGAGAAAAACAACAAGTATAGGATTGAATTTCATGAGTAAACCAGTATTAGCGACAACTTCACTGGCGGGATGCTTCGGTTGCCACATGTCCTTGCTGGATATCGACGAAAGAATATTGGAATTGATTGAGTTGGTCGAATTCAACAAATCTCCCGTGGATGATATCAAGACTTTCACCAAACAGTGTGACATCGGCCTGATCGAAGGCGGCTGTTGCAATAGCGAGAATGTCGAGGTTTTGAAAGATTTTCGCAAGAATTGCAAAATCTTGGTTTCGGTGGGTGAGTGTGCCATTATGGGTGGGCTACCAGCCCTGCGAAACGGCATCTCCATAAAAGAATGCCTGGAAGAAGCCTATCTCAATGGACCCACAGTTGGGGAGAACACCGAGAAGATCATGCCCAATGATGACGAACTGCCCATGCTCCTGGATGAAGTTTACCCATGTCATGAGATCGTCAAGATCGACTATTACCTGCCCGGCTGCCCCCCGCGCGCTGACCTGATCTGGAATGCCCTGGTAGCCCTGGTCACCGGCGACGAGTTGAAATTACCATACGAAGTTGTGAAATTTGATTAAGTGCGTAAGTCCTAAATCTATTGAAACTGCAAGCCTTAATGAATGTTTCGGTTTTTGTTAGCATTTTACTGGCGTTACTTTCCAAAATTTTCTTGTCAGGATACAGAATATGACTAAAAAAATTACCATCGAACCGGTAACCCGTGTTGAAGGTCACGGCAAAGTGACCATCCATCTCGATGATCAGAATAATGTCGATTACACCCGTCTCCATATTGTTGAATTTCGCGGCTTTGAGCGTTTTGTCCAAGGCCGTCCTTATTGGGAAGCCCCGGTCCTGGTTCAACGCCTGTGCGGTATTTGCCCCGTCAGCCACCATCTGGCTGCGGCCAAAGCCTTGGATGTGATTGTGGGCGCCGGGACCGGCGAAGGCCTGACCCCCACCGGTGATAAGATGCGCCGCCTGATGCACTACGGGCAAATTTTCCAATCACACGCCCTGCACTTCTTCCATCTGGTTTCCCCTGACTTGCTATTTGGCATCGACGCCGACCCAGCAATCCGCAATGTGATAGGTGTAGCGATGGAGCACAAGGAATTGGCAGTCCAGGGTGTGATGATGCGCAAATTTGGCCAGGAGATTATTCGAGCCACCGCTGGGAAGAAGATTCATGGCACTGGCGCTATTCCCGGGGGGATTAACAAACATCTTGACCCTGAAGATAAAGAAGCCTTCTTGATTGGTGCTGATCCTCTCAATATCGACCAGATGATTGCCTGGTCTCAGGGAGCGCTAGATTTTTTCAAGGAATATTACATCAAGAACAAGAGTTTCATCGACAATTTTGCGGCGTTCCCATCAAGCCACCTGAGTCTGGTTCGCAAAGATGGGGCCATGGACCTGTATCACGGTGTTTTGCGGGCCGTAGACTCTGATGGCAACAAAATCCTCGACGATGTGGATTATCAGGATTACGAGCAATACATCGAGGAAGAAGTTCGCTCCTGGAGCTACATGAAATTCCCGTATCTCAAGCATTTGGGCAAAGAAAAAGGCTGGTACCGCGTCGGGCCATTGGCTCGCCTGAATACTTGCGACTTCATTCCCACCCCCCTGGCGCAGGCTGAATTTGAAGAATTCAAAGCAATTACAAACGGCAAACCCAACCCTCACTGCCTGCATTACCATTACGCCCGCCTGATCGAAATCCTACACTCTGCCGAGGTCATGCGCGATCTACTCAACGATCCTGATCTGATGGAAGGTGAACTGGTTACCACTGGGACCAAAGCTAACAAGGGGATTGGCCTGATTGAAGCCCCGCGTGGCACTTTGTTCCATCACTATGAGATCAACGAACACGACCAAATCACGCTTGCCAACCTGATCGTCTCGACCACCAATAACAACGAACCTATGAACCAATCGGTCAACCGGGTGGCTCACTCTTGGATGGATGGACAGCCCGAAATCACTGAACCGATGATGAACGCAGTGGAAGTTGCCATTCGGGCCTATGATCCCTGCCTGAGCTGTGCCACGCACGCCCTCGGCCAAATGCCATTGGAAATCTCATTGTTCGATGCCGAGGATAATCTGCTGGATACAAAACGGACGTAAATTGCTCTATGCAGATTCTGATTTATGGATATGGCAATCCAGGCCGTCAAGATGACGGCCTGGGAATCGCTCTGACACAAAGGTTAGAGGCTTGGGTGTCTGAACGCCAGATAATTGGGGTGGAATTCGATAACAACTACCAATTAAATATCGAAGATGCTGCGGCGATTGCTCAGAAAGACCTGGTGATTTTTGCTGACGCATCTGAAGAGAATATTGAAGATTTTTGCTTGAGCAAGGTTGACGGCTCAACTAATGTCTCTTTCACCACCCACGCGGCCTCACCGGGCTACATTGTTCAACTTTGTAAAGAATTATTCCAAAAAGAACCCCTGGTGCTCCTGATGCACATCAAGGGCTATGAATGGGCTTTTAAAGAAGGGCTTTCTGCTCGCGCCAGGGAAAATCTGGATAAGGCCCTTGAATATATGCAAACCTTGTTGGGGGGTCCAGAAAATTTGATCAGACTGCAAGAAAGAATAAAATTTTGCTAAATGCTGATTTCTCTACGATACACATGCGAGTAATCACTGCAAAAAAAGGTCACCACTCGGTGACTTTTTGTGGAAAAATTTCAAAACACTGATCTGAGATCAGGCGCCGGCAATTTTCGTCAGCGACAACGATCCAACTATTGTTTGGATACCGAAATGTAAGCCCCAGTGATGTAGTTTTCGAGCTGCTCAATGACGAACTCTTGCTGCGAAATGATTGCTTTGACAATATCCCCAATGGAGAGAATGCCCACTAACTTGTCGTCAACAGCAACGGGGAGATGGCGGATATGTTTATCGGTCATTAACGCCATGCACTCTTCGGTAGAATTTTCTGGCTTGACAAACATCACTCTACGAGTCATGATTTCTTTAACAGGAAGGTCTTTGGATGATTTCCCTTCAAGGATAACCTTGCGGGCATAATCACGTTCGGAGAAAACGCCTACTACCTCTTGATTATCCATGACTACCACAGCCCCGATGCCTTTTTCAGACATGAACCTTAGGGCATCGAAAACGGTTGTGTCTGGCGATGTTGACCAGACTTGATCACCTTTTTCTGAAAGGATTTCTTTTACGGTTGTAGTTTTTTGCATCGTATCTCCTTAGTCAGATTGTGGGTGGAGTGTTTGCAAATGTTATATGAAAGTATACACCAGGTGATATTATTTTTGCCTATTTGTTAGATACGTTATTTGATGGATTAAAGTCATGAAAATCGCCCATATCGCTGTTTGGACAATACAACTGGAAGTGCTCAAAGATTTTTTTTAATTCGGAGAATTTTTCTGCCGTCCCAAATGAGAAATACGAACACCTGGACGGCAGCTTTGCGTCTTATTTTTTGACCTTTCCTCAGGGCGGTCAACTCGAGATCATGCAAGCCCCCAATGTGCACCCTCGTCCCTATGACCGCCAAAATCGTGTGATCGGTTTGACGCATGTGGCTATCGCTGTGCCCACACGATCAGATGTTGATGAGATGTATCACCGCTTGATGGATGCAGGCTGCTCAATCGAAAAACCACCTCGACAAACAGGAGATGGTTACTTTGAGTGCGCCATCTTTGACCCCGATGGCAATATTATTGAGATCGTGGCGGAAGGTTAGTTGTAGAGACGCACCGGCGGTGCGTCTCTACAACTAAAAATCGAATATCACCCCGCTCATATCTTCAGAAACATCCCACAAACGTTTAGCGAGCTTCTTGTTTCGTACCAACCTTCCAGGGTTGATCATGTGGGGGTAGCCACGCTGACCCAAGAATCCGTCCGGTCCAATGTATTCATCGCCTTTGATATTTTCGCCAATTGCAGCATATAGCGTGGGTAATGCGCCCATCTCCTGGCTTTGAGCGACCAAGGGATTCAATAATTGGCCGTAAAACCAGGAATGCTGCTGTAGATTGGTTTGGGTATACCCAGGATGGGCGCCCAGGCTAATGGTTTTTGCGCCACTTTGGGAGAGTCTACGATGCAGTTCGTAGGCGAAAAGCAGATTAGCTAGCTTACTCTGGCAGTAGGCGAACCAGCGGGAATAGAATCGCTCGCCGTTCAAGTCATTGAATCGAATCCAGCCATAGCGATGGGCATAGCTGCTGATAGTCACAACGCGCGATCCATCGATATTCACAAGTAAATCCAACAGCAAACCTGTCAATGCGAAATGCCCCAAGTGGTTGGTGCCGAACTGCATTTCGAAGCCATCGACCGTATTCTCGTAGGGGACGGCCATAACTCCGGCGTTGTTGACCAGGACATCCAGCTTGTTATAATTCGTGCGAAAATCTCCTGCGAATTGGCGCACAGAAGTGAGGTCAGCCAAATCCAGGGCCATCAGCTTGAGATCTGCCTCGGGATTCTCGGCCAGGATTTGCTTTACGGCCTCTTCGCCCTTTTCCAGGCTGCGGCAGGCCATGATGAGCTTGGCACGCTTTGCAGCCAGAGCCCGCGCGGCTTCGTAGCCAATGCCGCTGTTGGCACCGGTGATGATGACAGTTTTTCCTTGTATGTCGGGGATGTTATCGATGGTCCATTTGTTCTTTTGCATTGTTGTCTCCGTTGTATTTATTGTACCCGCGAATCGTGGAAGGTCACGGCATTTCCCAGAGACCCTCCCAGAGACCCAGTAGGAAGTTGTACAATTATGATAGAATTGCGCTTCGTTTGGAGAAAAAATTATGACTGATGTTGAATTCAATACCGCTCCAGCTTCGCTGGATGTGATCTCACGGTATCTTGCTGCTCTAGGAAATGGTGATCATGCTGCCATGGATGCGTTGCGCCATGCCGATTTTTTGCTAGATTGGGTCCACGCTGACGCGTTTGCTGACTCTCCCTTGACCCATGAGCAAGCCAACCAGTTTTGGCCTGTTTGGTTGGGAGCGTTTTCTGAGATTGATTACGAAGTCATGCGCACCATTGCTGCCGATAAGGTAGTGGTCGTGCAATGGACTTTCACTGGTACCCAGGATGGCCCCTTGGGCCCACCAGTCTTTGATCCGACTTTAGAAGCAACGGGCAAAACAATTTGCTTTCGGGGCATTTCAGTCTTTGATATTGTCGAAGCTTCGATCCAGCGGGAGACTATGTATATCGACCTGGCAACGCTATGGGTTGAGTTGGGAGTGACTCCGTGACTCAAGAGCAGCATCCAGTTTTGGGAGAAGTTGTGATTGCATCGCAGGTCAACGATTCGACTTACTCTCCTCAGCGCATTCGCACTGTCATTTTGTTGTTGGCGAGCAGCGTGGCATTGCTTATGACCGGCTATGGCATCATCATGCCTATTTTCGCCCGCCGCCTGGGAGAGTTTGGTGATGGGGTCAGCGCGCTGGGCATGATGACAATGGTTTTCGCCTTATCCCAATTGATCTTTGCCCCCATTCTAGGCGGGCTGGCAGATCGCTATGGGAGGCGGCCGATCATCTTGCTAGCCCTGGCGGCGGTGACTGCATCCTATGTGGGGTATATCTTTGCCCCCAATACAACTATTTTCATAGCCATCCGTGGTATCGCTGGGGGGATGACGGCGGGCTTATTTCCCGCGGCCATGGGTGTAGTTGCAGATGTGGTTCCGGAGGATCGCCGCGCTCGATGGGTTGGGATCATCATGGGTAGTTATGCTGTGGGGATGATCTTTGGCCCAGCCTTGGGTGGTTTCCTGTATGATGGCTGGGGCTACTCGGCCCCCTTCACACTTTCGGCTGTGGTGGCATTCATGGCCTTAGTCGCGGCCATCTTACTTGTCCCTGAAACTCGCACGCCTGAGATTAGAAAACGGGATGCATTGCGTGCAAAACGCAGCACTAGGGATGTTACAGAGAAAAAACAATCTGCCTGGGCGATGCTGCCGCGCCCTCTAACCATTTTTGGTACATTGTTGTTTATCGACTTTGTTGGCTCCTTCGCCTTCGCTTTTATGGAGCCACAGATGGTCTTTTATATGTATGACGAGCTAGCCTGGACGACGGTGCAGTTTGGTATCGTGGTAGGGTCTTATGGCATTGCAATGGTGTTTGGACAGTTGGTTTTGGGTCAGTTGAGTGACAGATGGGGGCGAAAGCCTCTGGTGATGATTGGCTTGCTGGTGAGCATGTCCCTTTATGTGGGCATGGCGATGTTGGACAGTTTCACAGGGATGGCCATCGTCGCAGCGATCTCCGGCTTGGGGCAGGCTTTGTATTCACCGGCGTTGAGCGCCTTTGTTCTGGACATCACGACAGAAGAACATCGTTCAAGGGTGATGGGTTTGAAGGAGTCATCTCTGGCTTTGGGTGGTGTACTGGGGCCGTTATTGGTCGCCATTGTTGCGCCGTGGACTTCCCCCCAGGGAGTTTTTTGGATGGCTTTCGGACTGGTTGCTCTTAGCTTCCTTTTTGGGTTGATACTGTTAAGGGAACCGAAACGAACTCAAAGGGTATCCACCAATGTGCAGGATGAGATCTCTCAGCAACGATCTATGGCTGCTCAGGCTTCATTACGTGGCATTGTGATGCGGGCTACTTTTGCCCGGGAACAGCGACAGCCTGGGTAGGAGAGTCAACTTGAAGAGAGTCAAACATGACACACCCCGAATATAATATTCTGGATGTGTCATGTTTTTTTATCCCCATCATCCCGCTTCGCGTCCCTCCTTCCCCTTTTTTGCGAATAACAGCGAGAGAGTGCAGGGATACCACCCTCTCGCTGCCCAACACATGCGACAAAGCGCCGGGAGTGAATTTCTACAGAAAAGCTATATGTTTCTTAAATTTGGGGTACCTCAAATTCAATTTGATCAAAAAAAACTGGATTAGAACCGGCCAAAGGCAACGAAGACCATCATAGCGATCAGCATGATGTTCATGATGCCCATGGGGACAAGCTCGTTGCGACGCAGGTGTGTGAAGAATGCGCCTACCTGGATGATCACTAAGCCGACGGCGGCCAGAGGGGTCAGGATTGGCAAGATGCCGGTCAATCCGGGCAAGATCAAGCCCAGCGCCCCGAGGATTTCAAGAACACCGATGCCGCGAATTTGACCCTGGGAGAAATCTTCAGCCCAGCCCATTTGCTCGGCCATTTGCTCTTTGCTGCGCATCAGTTTCATGCTGCCAACCATTAAAAACATGGCTGCAGCAAGTCCTTGGACAATCCATAATGCAATATTCATTTATTTCTCCTTATTAAAAACGATTAATTCAGATTTCTTACTACTGTGATGCAAATCGCGCTGGTTTTCTTACAAATACATTGTTGTGCCCCTAGGAATACTGGTCTCGTGTTCGATAAACTATTCCGACAATGATATGATTGTCATAGATTCTTTAGAAAAATTCTGGGACGAATCTATTGATGATGGGCACGCCAATGAGCCTAAAGGAATCTTGGTAAAGCCTTCGAAGATTATGACTGAACAGATCCCAAAATCGATCCCTGCTTGCGCTGAACAGATGCTGGCTCGACCAAGTTGGTTCGCTGACCCTGGTGTAGTCAGACGGACGCGCTTAGCAATTGCTGGGTGGCTGCCGAGAGTGTTGAGTAGCCGCATCTTTGCGGGTACTGAAATTGCGGCCATTACCCTGGGGCGAGTAATCTATTTTCGCAAACCTGATTTCTACAACCCTCACACACCCCACGGATTGGCTTTCTTGGCCCACGAGATCAAGCATGTGGAACAATTCGAGCGCCATGGATGGGCTGTTTTTTGTTTCCGATATTTTATAGAGTACCTTCGGCATGGATATGGCGCAAGAATTTCCTTCGAGGCAGAAGCCTTTGAATTCGAACGTCAGGTGTTTGATAATTTACGGAAGGAATTCAAGCATAACCCAGGTCGCTCAATTTGCTGGGATCGGGCTGGCCCACATCTTCCAAATAATGACTTTATTCGACTGCACTTAGAGGAGGGTTAATTATTAAATTTTCTCTAGCAAAGGTCGAGAGTGTTTAGAAGCTTTCTGGGTAAGGCCAATCTGGCTTCCCCTCACCCCTGGCCCCTCTCCTAGGAGACGTCAATGCAAATTCTTTTCAACCTGATTTTTCTCGTAATGCTGTCTGGATGCTCTGTTTTGCCATATCAGATAGAGGCTACGAATACGCCATTCCCTCGGACCAGACCGGATGATTTTCGAATTGAATATTATTGGGAGACGGGCAGCTTGCCGTCGCCCCATTTCTATTATTATGAGATTAACATTGGGCCTGGGGTTGTTGGTGAAATCAAATTTCAGGCTGATTACAGCGACCAAGAACCGCCGATTTGGATCGAGTCGATAGAGATTTCACGGGATGATATGGACGAGCTTTATGAAATGCTCTACGTGATAGGGCTGTTTGATATGGTGTGGCTGCAAGTCGAGGATATTCCCGATGGGGGCAGCGCGACTAAATTATTGGTTTACGCCTATGGACAGGAATTTACTATTCCCAGCTTTGTGGCGGGTGAACAGCAGTCAAAGGATGCCATGGCGCTCTACGGGCAAATCGAGAGCCTGGTATCCCAAGAAATCTGGGATAAGTTGATGGCACTCCACGATCAATATGTTGCTGAGAACGAGGAAGACTGAGTTTGAGATTGACGAAAAAAGGGATTCGCTTCATCCGCAGCGAATCCCTTTTTTCGTTCTTTGATTTCACTCAAGCAGTTGCTTCGTCCAATACCGCGATGAAATGCTGGTAGATGGCTTCAGCATGTTCGGGTGTATCACCAATGGCAGTCAGGCCCAATTTGCCCAGAGAAGAAACCCCACTGAACATATGCAGCACGATCCCGGTTTGTTTGATGTGATCGTAATGCAGGCGGTGATTGCTGGCGATATCAATCAGATCCTCGGGAGTAAGTTTTTTGTATGCTGGGGATTTCAAGGCATCTGTAGCAATATAGTATTTGGGATGCCCAAGCATGGTGCGGAAATCCCCTTTCTTGATAGCATACATTCCGTCTGTGAGATACTGGAGTGTGAGGAATGGATGGGTTGTGCCTCCCTTACGCAAATTGACTTCAATGGCGTAGGGTTCGCAATTTCCTCTTTCATCGCGCGCCACGATGAAATCCAGGGCGAAACGCCCAACGATTCCTTCTTTGGCAAAGCGTTTGCCAATCTTTTGGGCTTCCTGCATGATCATAGGGCCATAATCCCCTTTGGCAGGAAAGCGCGCGCCCATATAGATCTGGCCGCTGGGACCCCCTAACATCTGGTCATGGGTGGAAAGTAATTCAACTTCTCCCAATGGAGAAACGCGTAACTGTGCGCTGGGGCTGAAAATCTCATCGCCACTGATGAGCTCTTCAACGATGCCGCCCCTCTCTTCGAATTTTTCGATATACCAGTTGTATTGCACGTCTGGCGCTTCGAATTGTAATTCTTTCAAACGCGCTGCTACCTCCGATAACTCCTCTTTGCTGCCAGGAGTAGCCAGGTCAGAAAGATCTAACTGAGCGTTGCCCAGCCCGGAAACGCCCTCATTGTGCTTGATGATGACTTTGGCAAGCTCAGGTTTACGAGCACGCATATCACAAATCGCAGCTACCAACTCATCCTTTCTGCTTAATCCTTCGGCGCCCAAGGGGTGCTGCACGCCCTCCTCAGCGAATATTCGGCGACAACCGCTCTTGGTACCAAAAGCGAAGAAGCGCGGGTCCGCGGCATACATGGGGATGCCTAATTGAACGGCAAAATCGCGCTCAAGGTCCGTGGTGAGGAAAGGCACCAGATGAGCCATATCCAAATCAGATATTTGTTCACGAATCTGTTGAATCAATTGCGGACGCTCGAGACATTTTTCAACCAAGGGGCGTTGGGAAGCATCCTGAGGTGAGATCAATGTGAGACGCCGCCGGGCATTGTCGATGCTTACACTAGGGAGCAAGTGCAGGTAATAGTCAATGATCTCATTTTGAATGGGCATTGAGGCCAGGTAGATGACTCGCTTTTGAGGCTGTCGAAGCAAAAAGAGCATGAAAAGCATGCGCTCTTCATACCCTTGCTGGGAGGCGAAATCGAACTTGATGTCGACAGTGAGGGAAGGCAGCACCACAACGGTATTTTGCTCCTCGAGAATATTTCCACCAGGATCTGTGCGGCCGATCTGTTTCCAAAGGGGAATCAGTTTGCGCTGTAATTCATCAAATTGAGCATGAAGTTGGCTCTGCTTTTCTCCAGAATAGTGTGTGCTCATAGTTACCTCCAAGATTGGCGCAATAGGATTTCGAGTATATTGTGAGTTGGGGGTGGCGTCAACGGGCGGACCCTATTGTGATTGCTGTTTCAATTGATCAGATCTGAGTTGAATTCTCTTCAAATAGCCTAAACTTGCGGGAGATTCCTGAGATACGTCTTTGGGTGAGTAATACCTAACCAACTTCCACAGGTAATTTGCCATTTTGCGAGAGTACCACAATTGCGTCCTAAAGATGCTAATTTTGGTCTTGACACAACTAAATTGATGAAATATAATAGTCTCATAATAAGACAAAAATGTATCATTAAGTACAGTAAAGGATCGAAATGAAAAAAGATACTCGAGAATTTTTGCTAGATGCGGCCACGATGGTTTTTTCAAAGAATCCAGGTGCACCTATCAACGATGTTGCTGACGCTGCCGGCGTTGGGAGGGCAACCTTATATCGACACTTCCCCTCCCGTGACGATTTGATCCGAGAATTGACCCTTGAATCGTACCGTCAGATGAATGATGCTTTAGCACCTGTCCTTGCCAAAAACCTGATGGGAAGCGAGTTGCTGCTTGGCATTCTGGAGGCCATCATCCCTCTGGGTGATCGCTACTATTTTTTACTGCTCGAACGCACCTTTGAAGACGATCCTGAAATACAAGCCATCGACCAGCAGGATAAGCGTGATTGGTATGAACTTTTCGATCATTTGAAGTCCGAAGGTGTGATTGCCCAAGAAGTCCCAGCGGCTTGGGCAATCTCGGCGATGGAATCCTTGATCTATTCGGCCTGGTCATCTGTCCATGATGGTTATATTGCCCGGCGCGAAGCCCATAAATTGGTATATCGCACTCTCGTATCTGGGTTGGGGCCTCAATCCAAGTAAGAACCAATATTTATTAGAAAACGACACATGCAAACCGCAAATATCACCATCACAAGTTTAGTCTCTCGCTTCAAGGGCAAAGTATCTCTGACCTTGCTCCTGGTTTTGGCTGAAGCGATCTTAGGTTTATTGTTCCCTCTCTTTATCGGTTATGCCATCAATGATCTTCTGGTGGAAAAATTTACCGGTATCTATTTGTTGGGTGGTCTGGGCATACTCTCCCTTATCGTAGGTAGTGGAAGGCGCTTCTATGACACCCGCATCTATTCGCAAATTTACATCAGAATTTCCGAAGAAATGGTCGCCAAAGAACAGGCCCGAGAGAGCTCGCTCTCGAAGATTTCTGCTCGCGCTTCGTTGCTGACTGAATTCGTTGAATTTCTGGAAAATTCCATGCCCATGATTCTTGAAAGTATCATCAGCGTTGTTGGCATACTGGTCATTATCTTTACGCTGAACCTGACCGTCTTTTGGGCCAGCATCGGGCTGTTTTTTCTCATGGTTGTAATCTATCTCTTGAGCGGGAAATTAAATTACCGCTTCAATGAGGGCTACAACAATGAGATCGAAAACCAGGTTACTGCCCTTACCAGTCAGGATATGGGCATCATCCGCAAACATTTAATAGCGGTCACAATTTGGAATATAAAACTTTCTGATCTTGAAACCTGGAATTACGTCGCCATTTGGTTGGGTATTATCGCAGTATTGCTGGTTACCCCCATGGTTGTCATTGGCAGTGGTGTTATCAATTATGGACGAGTATTTTCGATCCTGATGTATGTTTTCCAATACACCGAAAGCTTGCTTATGCTGCCCTTTTTCATTCAACAAATTATTCGTTTGCAGGAAATTTCTGCTCGTTTACAGAAATAAGGAGAAAAAAATGTCTGACTTAATTAAAAATGGAATTGCCGCTATCGCTGATTTTGCACTATTCTTCTTTCTTTGGCTGTATCTCGGAATTCCCTGGTATTACGCCTTTTTCATCTCGACTTTAGTGGTCATTGGCCTTTGGTGGCTGTTGGCCTGGATTTTCGGCTGGTCATCCTATTGGAATCGTTACTAGCTCCCCAACATTTATCCGTGAAAGGACACAAAACATGAACGTTTATCTTATCAAAGCTTCTGCGCAAAGCAGCTTCAAAGAATACAAGAAATATATGGGTTCCCCACCCCAAAGCATCTTTGCCTTGGCTGCGACAACACCCAAAGGCGTGGACATTGAAATGATCGATGAGACCATGGATATGAAGGTCAACTTCCGTTCCAAGGCCGACATTGTGGTCATTTTTGCCTCGACTCCAGATATCTTGCGCGCCTACGAAATAGCCCGCAAATTCAAGAAAAAAGGGAAAACTGTGGTCTTAGGCGGTTTACATGTCACCTTTATGCCTGACGAGGCCCAAGAACACGCCGATGCCCTGCTCATTGGAGAATCCGAAGGCATTTGGGAGCAGCTTATAGACGATTACCAGCGCGGCCAACTTCAACCCCGCTACCAGCGCAGCGAGCCCGTCGATGTGGCGACTCTAAAACCCTTCCCGACACATCTGATTGACAAAGCCTGGTATGGCAACACCTGGACGGTGATGGTCTCGCGCGGCTGTGTCTACCACTGTTCTTATTGTTTGGTGACCCCCTTCTTCAACAAAGGCATGCGCTACCGCCCCGTAGGCCATATTGTTGATGAAATCAGGAACTCTGGGGCAAAATGGGTAGAACTACATAGTGACCACCTGATGGGCGACTCTGAGTATATTCGAGAATTGCTGACGGCTCTCAAACCTTTAGATATTCAATGGGTAGGCGAGACCACGGTCAACATGGCCAAAGATGAAGAACTGCTGAAGCTCGCTGCAGAAAGCGGCATGCGCTACATTCTTGTGGGTTTGGAAACTCAATCCCAAAATGCCCTCAAAAAAGCTGGTAAGGGCTTTGTAAAAATTCAGGAGGTCAAGGAGTATATCCGCCGCTATCATGAATATGATGTGGTTGTCGATTCGGCGATGATCTTTGGCTTCGATGAACAGGATGAGACCATCTTTGAGCGCTCGTTGGAATTCGTCAATGAAGTCGAAGTCGATGTGCCTCATTCGGTGCTGTTGATCCCCTTCCCAGGCTCGCGTACCTATCGCAAATTCGAAGCCGAAGGGCGTTTGCTGACGAAAGATTGGTCGAAATATGATGGTGCCCATGTTGTTTTCCAGCCCAAATTAATGACCCCCAAACAACTTGATCAGGGTTCAACCTGGTTCTGGTCGTATGCCAAGCGCAGCAAGCGTGCCAAAAAATTGGAACGCGAAATGTGGTTGTAAATGAAACAAAATCAACGCATCCTTGCCATCGATTTGCTGCGCGGTTTTGCCCTCTTGGGTATTCTGCTGATGAATATGTCCAGTTTTTCGATGCCGAGTATCGCATATTACAATCCTACAGTCTACGGCGGCGACGAATGGTGGAATCACCTGGTTTTCAGTCTGAACCACATCTTCGCTGACCAAAAGATGATGGCGATCTTTTCCATGCTGTTTGGGGCCAGTGTGATGCTGGTGACTGGCAACCTCGAGAAGCGCGGCCAGAATCCCATTAAATTCCATTACACTCGCAATTTCTGGCTTCTGATCATCGGTTTGGTCCATGCGACCTTCATCTGGGATGGCGATATCCTGACGATATACGCCCTTTGCGCCTTTGTTTTATACGGGTTTCGCAAACTCAACCCAAAATGGCAGTTCACTTTGGGATTAGTGGTCTTTTTCATCCCTTCGCTGCTCAACCTGGGCATCCAAATGATCTTGCCAGAACTCAAACCTGCCGACTTCCAATCCTTAAAAGATTTTTGGAGCCCATCACATGCGGCAAACCAAAGAGAATTGGAAATCTTTCGGGGAGACTATGCTGCGCAATTTGCGCACCGACAGGGAGATAATCTCATTTCTGCACCCTACACCGATGGTCAGGGATTGCTGGATTTGAGCCTGCTGGTGGAATTTTTTGGCCGCGCCTTAGGGATGATGCTGGTCGGGATGGCATTTTATTCTTGGGGTATCTTGACAGCGAAAAGGTCGCCCCAGTTCTATCGACGGCTGGTCTGGATCGGGTTTGGAGTGGGTCTGCCCCTTGTATTGTTTGGTCTGTCCCAGTATTATGCCCATGATTGGACAGCAGCTTACGCCATTTTCGTCGGGCGGATCCCCAATCATATCGCCACCCCTCTGATTGCCAGCGGCTATATCGGCATGGTAATGCTCTGGAGCAGGACAGAAATCTTCCCTAAACTCCAAGAGCGTCTGATCGCTGTGGGCCGCACAGCCTTAACAAACTACATCGGCCAATCGATCCTGGCAATATTTATTCTCTATGGCTTTGGCCTGGGCCTGTTTGGGTATCTCAGCCGGATTTGGCAGATTGTGGTTATTGTCTTTATATGGCTCTTGCAACTTCTGATTGCGCCAATCTGGTTGCGCTACTTCCGGTATGGTCCTTTGGAGTGGGCCTGGCGCAGTTTAAGCCACTTTCGATTGCAGCCGATGCTGCACAAGTAGAACACAATGATAAGCTTTGGAAAGAACAAAACTGTTATGGATCTCCCTAATTTTGTCAAAAATATCAAATCGAAAATCGACCACGAATTAAAGAAAAACCTGTATAAAAATCTGGTCTTCAAAGGGGGTGGTGTGCGTGGGATTGCTTACATGGGTGCTTTAGAAATCTTGGGCGAGCTCGAAATCGTTGAAAATATCCAACGCGTCGCCGGGACTTCAGCAGGAGCTATTGCTGCCACGTTGGTCAGCTTCCGCTTGAGCATTCCAGAGACCAAAGCTTTATTCAATTCGCTCGATATCACCAAGATACCACAATGTATGACAGAGGAGAGAGAATTGAAATTCTGGCAATCAGAAAAAGACGAATGTTATTCTCGCTTCTTTGAAAACTATGGCTGGTACTCTAGCCAATATTTTCATCAGTGGATCGAAGGCATAATTGCTGAACAGTGTGATGGCAACAGACGAGCAACATTCGCTGAATTTCAGGAACGCGGTTTTCGCGAATTATTTATTGTGGCAGCCAATGTCTCCCGGCACCGAGCAGAAGTTTTTTCCGCGAGCGATACACCTGATGTCGCCGTGGCTGACGCTGTGCGCATGTCGATGTCGATCCCCATCTATTTCGAGGCGTTGCGCTTTGATGGACAAGAATTTGGCAGCGGGGATTACTATGTTGATGGCGGCCTGTTTGATAATTTCCCCATGCACATCTTTGATCAAGATGAATTTGCCGGGAAGAGCTGGGCCTACCGGGATGGGGTCAACTGGGAAACCCTGGGCTTGTTCTTGTTCCCCGATGAATTGAGACACAAGGCTGCCCCTGAAATTCCGGAAGATGTCTGGGAATTTTTAACTTTAGCCTGTTTTTCGCACCTTACCAAATGAATAGAGAGACAATATCCGGCAACA
>CAYWIC010000101.1:0-19466 GCA_964458115.1 uncultured Anaerolineales bacterium
GTACCATTAAAAAAGATTCTCTATTAGTTGCCTTGGTGATCCCCCTGTTGTGGGGGGGGGGGGGGGCCCCCCCCCCCACTCACCCCTACATCTGGATAGTCCCACGGCGTTTCCCAGTGAACCTACCTACAATCACGCGCCCGTGTTCGAGGATAACGTTATGATAAGTAATTCGAAGAATTTGGTGGTTATGATTTGGCTCTTCTTAGTAGCCGGCGTTCTGGGGGCATGCCAGCCGCAAAGCACAGTAACCAGCCTTGAAAACCCAGCTGGAACATCCACTCCACTCCCTGTCTCACCATCTACAACAGACGGTTTGATCCTGTTCTCATCATACCGCGAGGGAGAATCAGAACTTTTCACCATGGATGCTGATGGCTCGAAACTCACCCGCCTGACCGATATCGAAGAGCGGGCTAACCAACCAGCCTGGTCTCCCGATGGCCAGTGGATCGCATTTGTACAGCGCTTCGATGGCTATAACCTTGAAATCATGGTAATGCCCTTCGATGGGCTTCAAGCAGAAAATCCACCTCCCGCTCTGATCCGCCTAACTCACTCAAGCGATTTGGATGCTGAACCGGATTGGTCTCCTGATGGAACGAAGATTGCTTTCACTTCTAACCGCTCTGGGGATATGCATATCTGGGTGATGAGCACCAATGGGTCTGGACGCGCTCAACTTACACAAGCTCATAACAATGGCGCGAAGATATGGAATAGCTCGCCTAAGTGGTCGCCTGATGGCAGCAAGATCTTATATCGATCTGATGTGGGACAGAACAGCGAGATCTTCATTATGAATCCGGATGGTTCGGGGCAGCGAAACTTGACTCAACATCCCGCCAGCGACGTCGACCCGGCCTGGTCTCCGGATGGCTCGCAAATCGCTTTCGTCTCGGACCGGGACGGCAATGAGGAGATCTTCGTGATGGATGTAGATAGCTCGAATCTTCAGCGTCTGACCGACCATATTGAGAAAGATACGTACCCAGTTTGGTCACCAGATGGAGAACGGATCGCTTTCTACTCGATGAGAGAAGGCAACTACGAGATCTTCACCATGCGGGTTGACGGCCTGGAAGTGACCCAATTGACGGATCATTACGACTTCGATGGTTTTCCGGCCTGGCGCCCATCTCAACCCGATCCGACCTCAGTTTCCATCTCCTTCGAGCCTGATCAGGGCAGCTATGCTTCGGCTCCTGATGCGGAGATCATCTCTTGGGTGAACGAAAATTCACTCCCCTTGGATTTATCCGATTCAGCATCAAATAAGACAACTCTTGAGCAATTAGGGGAGCAGGTTGGAGAAAAGCGTGCTGTCGATCTTGGCAATCCTTTTCTTGGGATACACGAAACTTTCTTGGTCCAAAAGGATATCCTTGATTACCTGGTAACCGAAAAAGGCTTTAATACCCTGATCTTCGAAATCGATTGGTTATTGGGGCAGCGTCTCGATGAATATCTGAGCAGCGGGGAGGGCGATCCGGCTCAGATTTTGGCAGATTTCCCTGACCCGCGCTGGCGCAGCCAGGAAGCTCTCGACATGATTGAATGGATGCGTGGACACAACCTAAACCCAGGGGAGGTGCCCACCATCGGCGTTCACGGGGTCATCATGCCTGATCCAGCCCTAGCGATGGATGTTGTGCTGGACTATGTAACGCGTGTCGATCCTGATCAGAAAGAGCGCATTGAAAAACAATTCGCCTGCTTCCGGGAATTCGAGGGGGACTGGAGCCAATATTCGTTCGCCTATTTCCGTTCCAAAGGGGAGTGCCGGGATCATATCCAGAGTGTGTATAACTACATCGGCAACCGCCAGGAAATCTATTCTGCGGCATCGTCCCAACAAGAATTTATCAACACTTTCAAAGCCATGCGCAGTATCCAACAAGCTGAGGAGGCATATCGCTCCTTTACAAATCCCCTGCGCTTCATCGAGGAAAATTTACGCTGGATCGTTCAACAAAATGGCGAAAATGGCGATAGCTCCAAATATGTTTTGTTGGGGGGCAACTGGGCCGGTGTGTATTCAGACACAAAGCACCGCGTCTATAACTACAGTTTTGCCCTGGGCGGAATGCTGCGCCCCGTCCTTGGCGAAGAGCCATTTACCATCGGCTTCAGTTTTGGATCGGGGGAAATTGTCGCTGAAAATATTTGCCTGGAACCAAGTCAATTGGGATCGATCAGCATTTCACCTGTACCAATTCAAAGTTTCGAGTGGGTTGCCCATTATGGGGATTCTCCTGCCTCCATACTTGTGCTTGATAAACATTCCCCCCTGGAGGTGGGCGCAGAATGGTTAGATCAGCCCGTCCCCCTGCGCCTGATCGGTGACCAGTATGCACCCATTTTGGTTGAGGATTATTTCACCCAGGTCGATTTGCTCAACACGTTTGATGCTATGATCTACGTGGATGAGGTTAGCCCAATCACATTGCTTCCATAGATATTGCCTGTTGACGCATATTTGATGCTATGCTACCATCCCCCAAATTAAAGCTATGCTCAAGAAAACTACTACCACCACTATGATGATGACAATGACGGAGAATCCTCCGCCGTTGCTTCGGGATGGTTGAGTAGTTTTTGTTTTCTGTTTATCCAACGCGAAGCCAACGGCTTCGCGTTTTTGATTCCGGGATCCTGGGAGCCCAGATAATTCTTTTGGAGGAGGTATGCCATGCAAAGATCGATAGTAATGAAATTTGGGGGAACTTCCATGGGTGATGCTGCCGCAATTAGGCAGGCAGCCGTTATCGTGTGGGAGGCTTTAGATGAATGGCAGAGTATATCAATTGTCGTTTCTGCAATGAGTGGTGTGACTGATATGCTCCTCGAAGGAGCAAATACAGCTACCACAGGACAGGCTGATCGATATTGCGAGCTAACTGAGCAAATCCGCCAACAGCATATCACCACTGCAACTGAATTGCTCAAAACAGCAAAAGAAAGAGGCCATGTTCGTGCCCACATCGAAGAGAGGATCAATGAATTTCTCTCTTTGTGTCATGCAATCCATGTACTCAAAGAACTTACCCCGCGGACACTGGATGCAGTTTTATCTCTGGGGGAAGCCATGTCTGTCTCCTTGTTGGCTGCACATCTGCAGGAAATAGGCTGTCCTGCTGAGGGTGTGCATTCCGGAGAATTAATCCGAACGGATTCAGTTTTCCAGTCCGCGTATCCCGATTTCGAAACCACGCGCAAACTCTGCCAGTTGCGCCTGGGAACGCTATTACAAGCAGGGGTTGTGCCAGTCATAACCGGTTTCATTGGAGCAACCCAAGACGGTACCACAACAACCTTAGGGCGCGGCGGCAGCGATTTCAGCGCCGCGATCATCGGCGCTGCTTTGGAGGCAGACGAAGTTTGGATCTGGACCGATGTGGATGGCGTTATGAGTACTGATCCGCGCGTTGTGCCTACTGCACGCACACTTGAAACTGTCTCGTATCGAGAAATATCTGAACTGGCTTATTTTGGAGCCAAAGTGCTGCATCCCAAGACGATCCGTCCGGTTATCGAGCGAGATATCACTTTATGGATCAGGAACACCTTCAACCCCCAAGGGCCAGCAACACAAGTGGTCGCCAATAACGACCAAACTACGCATTCCAACGGCAACATTCGCGCCGTCACTGTCATAAAAAACCAGTGCCTGATCACGATTGAAGGGCGCGGCATGATCGGTGTGCAGGGAATTGCCGGGCGCGCTTTCAATGCCGTCGCACGTACAGGTACCAGTGTGTCACTGATCTCCCAGGCTTCTTCAGAACAAAGTATCTGCTTCACCCTGCCTGTTTCAGCCGTCGATGATGTAATAAATTCGGCAAAAAACGAGTTTCGAGTTGAGCTAGAACGTCGCGATGTTGATCGAATTTGGGCGCTGGATAATGTGGTCATCGTGACCGCTGTAGGAGTAGGAATGCGCCACACCCCTGGAATCGCCGGGCGCATTTTCAGTGCCTTGGGTGAAAGCGGCATCAATGTGATCGCCATAGCTCAGGGCTCATCTGAAGTCAGCGTCAGCATGGTTGTGGGCGCAGCAGATGCTGACGAGAGCGTTCGTGCTATCCACAGATTGATCGAAAAACATCCTTGATCAATCTGTGTCATCCTAAAGGAGAAAAGCGACTGAAGAATCTCTTATTTGATCCCCCTGGTCGCTCAGAGTGACATTCACGGAAAGTGGTTGTCCAAATTTAGAATAATTCAATATTAGGAGAAATCCCCATGCAAAAACGAAAAGTCGCTATCCTAGGCGCCACCGGAACGGTTGGACAGAGATTTGTACAATTGTTAGATGGTCATCCCTGGTTTGAAGTTACGACTCTTACAGGTTCAAACCGCACAGCAGGCAGTAATTATGGGGAAAATTGCAATTGGGTACTTCCTGGTGATATGCCATCCTGGGCCAAAAAGATGACCGTGCTCCAAACAGCTCTGGGCTTAGATGCAGAAATTATTTTCAGCGCTTTACCCTCTCAGGAGGCGAGAGATCTGGAGCCAGCGTTTGCCCGGGCCGGCCATCAGGTTTTTTCGAATGCCTCAGCCCACCGTACCTGGGAAGATGTTCCTCTTGTAATCCCCGAAGTAAATTCCGATCATGCAACCCTGTTGGATGTTCAGCGAAAAAATCGCGGTTGGAACGGCTGCATCGTCACCAGTTGTAATTGCACATCTACAGGTCTCACCGTGTCGCTAAAACCACTGCTCGATACTTTTGGCATCAAGCGAGTTTTCGCGGTCTCTTTGCAAGCGCTTTCTGGTGCTGGTTACCCAGGTGTACCTTCTATCGATGTACTTGACAATGTTGTGCCCTATATCCATGGCGAAGAAGAAAAGGTCGCAAGCGAGCCGTGCAAAATGCTTGGGAAATTAGGGAATGATCGCATAAGTTTCGCAAAATTCCCCATTTCCGCCCACACCAACCGGGTTCCTGTCACCGATGGGCATTTAGTATGTATCTCGATAGATCTCGGCCGGCAAATCCCGCCCCAAGAGGCCATCGCTGCCTGGGAATGCTTCGCACCCCCCGAAATCGTGCGCGGTTTACCGAGTTCGCCAGACAAAACGATTATCGTAAACCAGGGTGCTGATCGCCCCCAACCCCGCCGAGACCGTGATACCGGGAATGGCATGACCACCGTCATCGGGCGCGTGCGCCCAGACCCGATCTTTGACCTGCGCTACGTGGTGCTCACGCACAACACTATCAAAGGTGCTGCGGGTGGTTCCATCCAAAATGCTGAGTTATTCGTTGCACAGGGGATGTTATAAAAAAGTAGAGACGCCACAACGGGACGTCTCTACGATAGTGCCAATATCCAAAATCCCCATTCTAAAAAATTTAGAATCTACGCGGTTCGGCGATGATATTTCTGGGAATAGGGGGTAGGGGCTTCGCCCCCACCCCCTATTCCCAGAAAACTACATTTCAAGTGCGTAACGCCAAAAATTTCTTTAAGCATCCACCAAGCCATGCCGGATTGCCAAAATTGCCGCCTGGGTGCGGTCTTCGACTTCCAGCTTGGCCAAAATCGAACTGACGTAATTGCGCACTGTGCCCTTGGTGAGGAAGAGGCGCTCTGCGATTTCGGCGTTGGAAAATCCCTGAGCCAACAAGCGCAGCACATCCATCTCACGTTGGCTAAGATCGCGTCCCAGGGTAGTATCTTGCGGGGCTCCGCTGCTGGCGACATGGGCTAAGAGTTTGCTCCCCACAGCGGGATCGATAAACGCTTCGCCGGCTGCGGTGCCCTTGACCGCTTTGATCAACTCCTCGCGGGGCGTGCCCTTGAGCAAATATCCAGAGGCACCGCTACGCACCGCATCGAATACCCACTCATCATCCCCAAAGGTGGTCAACACTAGGATCTTGATTTCAGGGTAGGCTTTATGGATCTCGCGCGTGGCCTGGATGCCGTTGATTCCGGGCATTTTCAAATCCATCAGGATCACATCGGGCTGGATTTGAGAGGCTTTTTCGATGATCTCTGCGCCGCCATACGCCAGGCCAACCACCTGGATCTCGGCATCAGCACTCAGGATCATCTCCAAGCCCTCGGCGACTACGGCTTGATCATCACAGACTAAAACCCGGATCATGCCCCATTCTCCAGATAAAGCCGAACGGTCGTACCCTCTCCAGGTCTGCTTGCCACTTCGAGGTCAGCCCCGATCAACCCCGCCCTTTCATCCATCCCCTGCAATCCAAAGTGCTCCTTTTTGACATCATCTGCAACATTGAACCCGCGCCCATCGTCAGAGATCGTCATCTTCAGGCCAGTACGGTCACTCACTAATTGAATGGACAGTTGCCCCGCATTTGCATGACGGGCGATATTCTCCAATGTCTCCTGAGCGACGCGGTAATAACATTGTTCGACTTCCTGGGGAGGATCAGCGAATTCATCTGGCAGATCTAGTTTCAAAGACATATTTTGGCGGGCAGCGAAATCTTCTGCTAACCCGCGCAGTGCGAGCACCAATCCCAACTCTTCCAGCGGCGAGGCTCGCAGGGCACGCAAAGCGCGTCGGGTTTCATCGAGGCCTGAACGTGTTGTGGCCTGCATTTGTTCGACCAGTCCCTGGGCTTTTTCTGGAATCGACCCCCAAACCGTGGATAGGGCATCGAATTGCACTGTTAATGCACTAAGGGTATGCGCCAAGGTGTCGTGCAGTTCACGCGAGAGACGGTTGCGTTCGCGGCTGGTGGACAGTTGCTCAACGGTGCTAGCATGTTGTACAAGCTTGAGATTGGCATCGGCTAATTGACGGCGCTGCTCGCGTTGAGCCCTAACTAAACGATTGACAACATAGCCCAAAATGAGATAGGAAGCAAAACTGGCTGCCACGCGCCCATAGAAAACGAATGAGTCCTGCTCGAAGAAGGGAAATCCCCATCTCTTTGATAGATGAACAAAGCGAGTAACGACAAACTCCAAGGACGATGCCCCGAGGCTGAAGAACACCACCCCGGGAAAACGGTATTGCCAAGCGGTCAGGATCAACAGGATATAGAGAAATGGCAGCGGCTGCCAAAGGCGATAAATCCCTGATATGAAATAGTGCTCGAAGATAATGCCAACCGTAGCGATCGCCAGGCCCATGGGGAGGAATAAAGTCCCCATTTTATTTCGTAGCCATGGCCAAGATAGATAGATAAATAATAGAATGAGTTCTAGCCCGGTGTATAGAGCAAATAACCCCAAATTGCCTTCGGGCCCTGGCCTGGAGCCACCCCGACCCCCAAGATTAAGATCCAGCACTATGCTGAGGCCCAAGAAGAAGACCCTCACGACCACATACCAGCGAAATACTTGTATTAAACCTGGTTCGATCTTCGATTTTCGCATGGCCTGATCATAGCATAAATTTCAGATTCTTTGCCATACACCAGGGTCATAGAGGCGATATGACCGCAGTCATAATGTAATCTAGCAGATTCTGACCCTGCTCACTACTCGGAACATAAGGGATTTGTTATTGTTGGGGCAGTTCAAAAAACTTTGGCTAGGAACGCAGTTTCTGGCTCCTTCAGTTTTGATTCGGAGTACTTCTGTAGAAACTGCATTCCTTTCGCGAGGAGTTAAAGAAATGCCACCATCACAGGCCAATCGTAGAAAAAGAAAATTCTGGAATAGACGAGTGATTATTATTTTGATACTGATTTTTGGCACCCTCGGTACTGGGGGATATTACTGGTTCACAGCTACTGCAGAAGACGAAAGTGCAGAAAATGAAGCCGCGTTGCAAACTGCTGTCGCCAGACGCGGCGATCTGATCATCTATGCCAGCGCATCTGGTGAAGTGGTCGCCTCAGCGGAAATCACCCTGGGTTTCGAAGAGTACGGCACGTTGAGCGAGTTGCTGGTGGACTTGGGTGAAGAGGTGCAAGTCGGCACAGTCTTGGGGCGATTGGAAACTGACGATACGCCCGAGGCGATTGCCGCCGAAGTTGCCCAGGCACAATTAGCCGTACTCGAGGCACAGAAGGAACTAGACGACCTCCACAAAAATGCTGATAAAGAAGCTGCCCTGGCATTGATCGCCGTCGAAGATGCGCAGCAGGCATTGGACAATCTACTTAATTCCGATACGCAGCAGGCCGAAGCATGGCAAGCGCTGATGGCAGCACAGGAGAGCGTTCAAGATGCAGAAACCGCTCATGCTATCTCCCAATCTACCGCCAGCCAAGCTGACATCGATGCTGCTTGGGCACAGGTCATCTTGTCCCAAGATGCCTTGGAGATCGCGCAAGAAAACTACGAACCGCACGCTCACAAACCGGATGATGATCTCACCAAGGCAAATTTCCAAGCTCAACTTTCCGCAGCCCAAGGAGATTATGACGAAGCGGTGCGCAATTACAACGCCATGACCAGCACTGGCAGCGAACTGGATCAATCCGTGGCGGCCGCGGAGCTGGCTACCGCCCAGGCCGCATTGGCAGACGCAGAACGCGCTTGGGAACGCGCCAAAGAAGGGCCATCCCAGGGTGAAATTGCCCTGGCCGAAGCCGAACAGGCCCTGGCTCAAGCCGAATGGGCGCGCCTCGAAGATGGTGCTGACCCAGAAGACGTAGCCCTGGCCGAGGCTGAGCTGGCTAACTCGCAGGCCAATTTAGCACTGGCACTCGAAAAACAGGCTGTTGTCGAGTTGGCATCCCCTATGAACGGTACCATCGTCGACATCAGCGCGGAAGTTGGCGAGACGCTCAACGCTGAAGCCAAATTCATCACCATTGCCGATCTCAACCAGCCCCGCCTGGAAGTGTACCTGGACGAAACCGATATCGAGAACGTCGCCACAGGTTATGAAGTAGAGGTTATATTCGATGCTTTTCCTGATGATGTATTTTTCGGCCATGTAATCGAGGTCGATCCCAGTTTGTATTCCACATCCAATGTGACCACGATCAAGACCTTGGTCCAACTTGATCTTGAATCCTATTCTAAACCGCGCGACCTCCCCATCGGATTGAACGCCGCTGTAGACGTGATAGGTGGGCGAGCAGAGAACGCTGTGCTGATTCCCGTAGAAGCACTGCGCGAACTTGGCCCGGATGAATTCGCCGTTTTCGTTGTCGGCGATGATGGCGAACCTAAACTTCGCACTGTTGAAGTTGGTATCATGGATTTCACCTCCGCGGAGATCATCTCTGGGGTAGACGCGGGGGAAGTAGTGACAACTGGGATTGTGGAAACAAATTAGGTATTGGTTATTGGGTATAAGGCCAATACCTAATACCGTTATCAAATGGACGATTTCATGAGCAATATAAATCCTATCATCCAAACAAAAGATATCACCAAAATCTACGGCATGGGTGATGCCGAGGTGCGGGCGCTGGATGGTGTCGATCTGGAAATCCACGAAAACGAGTTCGTCGCCATCATGGGGCCCTCCGGTTCGGGAAAAAGCACCATCATGAACATCATTGGCTGCCTCGACCGCCCGACATCCGGGCAGTATTTCCTGGCCGGTGAAGATGTCAGTGAGTTGGATAAGACAGAATTGGCCATGACACGAAATGAGCGTATCGGGTTTGTGTTTCAGAGTTTCAATTTACTGGCCCGAACCACCGCCCTGGATAACGTCTTGTTACCAACCTTATATAACCGCGATGGCGAGCTAGATGATTATGCATATGAAGAAAAGAGCATCGCGATACTGGAATCAGTCGGGTTGGGAGATCGGATCCATCATCAACCACACGAAATGTCCGGCGGGCAAATCCAGCGTGTGGCCATCGCCCGCGCCCTGATCAACGATCCCGTGCTGATCCTGGCTGACGAACCAACCGGCAACCTGGACACAAAGTCTGGCAAAGAGATCATGGGCTTGCTAGCGGACCTGCACACCCAGGGCAGCACCATCGTGATGGTGACCCACGAAGATGAAATCGCCGCTTTTGCCCAGAGAGTGATCCGTTTCCGCGATGGTGTGATCGAAATCGATAAGATGAATGGACATAGGACGGAGGGCAGATGACGGAAGACCGCGGAAATCCCTGTCTTCGGTCTCCCGTCTTCCGTCTCACCGCAGGTGAACAATGAAAGCATCCAAAGTCATCACCATCGCCTGGAAAGGCTTAGTCAAGAACAAATTGCGCTCCTTGCTGACCATGCTGGGCGTGATCATCGGCGTGTCCGCGGTGATCATTATGATCGCCATCAGCGCCGGGGCAGAGGCAACTATCGAAGAAGAAATCACCAGCCTGGGTTCCAACCTGATCTTTGTGCAAGGCAGCTTTAGCCGTGGAGGGCCGGGGGCAAATTCAGGGAGCAGCGGCGGATTGGTCTACGACGATGCCTTCGCTATTGCCGATGAAGTCAATGGCGTGGTCGGCGTGGTCGTCGAGCAGCAGAGCAGCGAAACTGTAAAAGCTGGCAATGTCAGCATCGATGCCGTCACCGTACTGGGGTCAACGGCGGATTTCCCCTCCGTGCGTGATATGCAAATTGCCCAGGGGCGGTATTTCTCCCAAGAAGAAATCGACCGCTCGCAAAAAGTGGTTGTGCTGGGAGCCAGCCTAGCTGATGAGCTTTTCGCTGATCAACCTCCCATAGGGCAAACCGTCACAGTCGGAACGACGAAATTTACCGTGATTGGCGTCTTCGATGAAAAGGGGTTGGTCGGCGATGTCGATTATGACTCCCGCATCTATATGCCCATCACCGTGGTCTTCCAAAAATTCACCCCGGCCCAATTCGCCCGTATGATCGGCGACCGAGTGCGCCTGATCTATGTCGAACTAGCCGAAGATGCCAATCAGGAAGACGTCATCCTGCAGATGGAATTATTGCTGGCCAAACGCCACGATGTTAGCCTGGACGAACCCGATTTCAGCATTACCACGCAGCAGGACATTATAAATACCCAAGAAGCGACGACAGAGGCCTTCCGCAACCTGCTGGCCTGGGTAGCTGCTGTCTCACTAATCGTGGGCGGTATCGGCATCATGAATATCATGATGGTCAGCGTTACCGAGCGAACCCGGGAAATTGGCATCCGACAATCGGTGGGAGCCAGCCCCAACGACATTCGTTGGCAGTTCCTGACCGAGGCCCTACTACTCAGCCTGGTCGGCGGGCTGATTGGCGTGATCGTCGGCGTGGGTGGATCCTGGCTCTTCAACCTGGCCGGCGGGATGCGCACGGTCATCGTCCCCAGTTCGATCTTATTAGCCTTCGGGTCGGCCGCGGCCGTGGGCATTTTCTTCGGCTACTATCCGGCCAACAATGCGGCCCAGCTTGATCCGATTGAAGCGTTGAGACATGAATAAAAGTTGGATATTGGATATTAGATATTTGAAAAGCAGTTGCTAATATCTGATACCCAATAAATGATAAGGAGTTATCCGTGAAAAAATTATTGATCCTCACTTTGCTGACTTTGGTATTGATACTGTCTGCCTGTGGTGGTTCTGCCTCCGAGGTGGATACTACGCAATCTGGCGACGAGGTCAGAGAGTTCTCCATGCCCCCAGAGATGACCCTGATGCTTGGAACAGTCAAGCTCGATGAAACTGAATATGCCATCGACTCGTCCCAGGCCGCTGAACTGCTTCCCTTGTGGAAAGCCCTACGTAGCCTGAGCGAGAGCGAAACCGCAGCCACGGCTGAGGTAGAAGCCATCATCAATCAAATCGAAGAGGCCATGACCAGCGATCAAATATCGGCCATCTCGGACATGGAATTGAGCGCGGGAGATATGATGGCCGTACAAGAACAACTCGGCATCGAGGGCAGCTTTGGCAGCTTCGGTGACATATCCCCCGAAATGCAGTCCACTATGCAGGCTGCCCGTGAAAGCGGCCAGGCTCCAGCGCAGGGATTCGGTCCGGGTGGGGGCCAAGGACCCGGAGGCGGTGACATGCAAATGGACCCAACCGCACGTGAAACTGCCATGGCTGAACGCGGCGGCACGCGCGGCGCCAATATGGCGCTCAACACAACATTCCTGAATGCCATCATCGAGTTTTTGGAAAACAAAACACAATAAAGCGCATACCAAAGTAAAATATAGGAAAAATTGGTCTCTGGGAACTCCCGTGATGAACTCCAGATTTGGGGGTATGGGGCGTGCTCCGCACGCCCCATACCCCCAAATCTGCCAACTTCCACGGCGATTCCGAAAGAGCCGGAAAAATCATTGGCGCAGGGTTATGCAAAAATCATTGCGAGTCAAATCTATCACCTGGGGTTATCTCACTTTTATTTTGGTTCTTGTCCTGCTGTTCCCCATTCCAGCCAGCGCTGAAAGTAGCGCGAATCTTTATGGCGCAGTACACCGGGCTGGGCTTGATCCTTCACCCAGCAATCCCGGTGCCGAATTTGGGAACGATGTTGCTGTTTCGGGAGACACGTTGGTCGTAGGCGCGCGCTACGACAGTGTTCCACTAGGCAAAGAGCCTCAATCTTATTCTGGCGCGGCGTATGTGTATATCAAAGAAGGTGAGAACTGGGTGCAACAAGCTCGTTTGTCCCCTTCAATCCCAAAGGTGGGTGACCTATTTGGGAGTGCAGTAGCCATCGACCGCGACACAATTGTAGTCGGTGCGGTGGGCAACGATAGCATCGACGAAAACGGAGATGACGCTCCTGAGATGGGCGCGGCATATATCTTTACTCGTAGCGGTGATCAATGGCAGCAACAAGCCAAGATCGTACCTGAAGATGGCATCAAAGCTGATTACTTTGGCAATTCCGTGGCAATCGCCGGAGATCGTATTGTTGTCGGGGCCAGTGGCAAAGACCTTGGCAATACTTCCAACGCTGGCAAAGTGTATACATACTATCGCTCTGGGACCCGATGGTACCAATCGCAAAGTATTACCGCCCCCGATCCAGAAGCAAATGATAATTTCGGTGCCTCCCTGGACATCGATGGACCCAGATTAATTATTGGCGCTCCTTCCGATGACAACGTTGGCGCAGCATTTATCTTCTACCGCACCGGCAGTGCCTGGGCCCAGGAAAGCAAAATCGAACCTGATGATGATCAAGCAGGAGATAACTTTGGTGCTTCTGTATCCATTGAAGATGAATTGGTGGTAGTAGGTGCGCCCTTTGCTGATCCCGATATCGGTGGGAGACAAGTTACGAATGCCGGCGCAGCCTATGTGTACCGAAAGAGAGCTTCCACCTGGTTGCATGATACGAAACTCGTTCTCGAAAATGCCAGTGCTTTCGATAACTTCGGCGGATCGGTCACAACGAGTGGCAATTCGATTGTCGTTGGGGCTACCGGGCAAGATTACTTCAGCATGCTGCGGGTTGGATCCGCGTTTACATTCGTACGCAATCAAAACGGTTGGGAAAATCAAACTCAGATCTTATCCGGGTCCCCCTATAGTGATAGCAATTTCGGCAGCAGCATCGCCATCAATGGGGAACTGATCATCGTGGGTGAGCCGGGGACTTCATCCAAAGCGGGGAGCATTCACGTCTATTCGATCGAAGAGGGTGTCCTCCCAGAGACAGGATTCACTCCAAGAACTGCAACCCACCCTGCAGTCATTCAATCACCAACCGCTTCAAGTTTGAACTCATTACAGTTAGAAATCCCAGAGATCGGGATACAAGCCCAGGTCGTCAGTACCCCACGTCGAGAAAATAGTTGGAATATACAATGGCTGACGAACCAGGTTGGCCATCTCGAGGGCACCGCATACCCAACCCACATCGGTAATTCTGTCATCGCTGGGCATGTCAACTTGCCAGATGGTTCAACTGGACCCTTCGCAAAAATCTCATCTCTGAGGTGGGGTGATCAGATCATTCTCCAAATGGATGGGCATCGATACATCTACGAGGTGCGCGAGGTATTCGATACCAGCCCCACCGATGTGAGCATCTTAGGGGGAGATGATGACTTCGCCTGGTTGACGTTGATCACTTGCAAGGATTTCGATCCTGTCGGGGAAGAATACAGCTTGCGCACCGTTGTCGTCGCTGTACGAACTGAATAAAGGCAACCTGTGGTCGCTTTGGTTCTCTAGGAGTTGATGTGGTGATCACCGAGTTATCGGTTACAATGTACGAAATTTTCCGAATTCACCAATGAAGCGAGTTGTACAATGACCACAAAAAAAATACCCCTTTTGCTCCTTATCTGCATAATAATGCTTTCTGGATGTGACCTGACATCCAGTGGCGATGAAGAGATTTCCGCGGAAGAATTACTTACCGCGGTGGTTCAAACGGTGGAAGCCGCACTTTCGTTGACGCCGCAAGCTACGAACACCAATACAGCCACGGCCACCGCAACGGCAACTGCGACCTTCACACCCAGCCCCAGCCTTACCAGCAGCCCAACAATTCAAGTCATCGACTCAGGGGCAGGCGATACTGGCGGGCAAGTGGGTTGCGACAATTCTACATTCGTAACCGATGTCACCGTCCCTGACGGCACGCAATTTGCTCCCGGGACGGTCTTCACGAAAACCTGGCAATTGAAAAACAGTGGATCCTGTGCTTGGACCTCGGCCTATGGCCTGGTCTTCACCAGTAATGCCCAAATGAGCGGTAACAGTCCACACCTGTTTGGTCACCTCGACACAAGCGCCACAACGACCATCGACCCTGGCGCGACCATGGACGTAACCATCGAACTGACTGCCCCAGCTGCCCCGGGCACCTACACCGGTTGGTGGAAGATGATCAACGCTAATGGGGTTGCATTTGGCGACCCTTTCTACGTGCAGATCGTTGTAACCGGGGAGGCTACGACAGCAACAATGACGATGACACCCACAGTTACGGCCACCGGTCCGACCAGCACGCCTGGTTCTGGGAAACCAGATCTGAGAGTCTTTAGCATCTCCTTCGATCCGCTTCCCGACAGAACCAATAATTTCACAGTCCGAGTTTCAGTCGAAAACATTGGGGATACGGATGCCGGAGCGTTCGTGGTCGAGTGGTGGTCAGACCAAACCAATGATGATGCCAACACAAAAACTGCCTGGAATGTAGGCTCTCTAGCTGCTGGAGCCAGCAAAACGCTAGAATATACCTGCAATAAAGCCTCAGGAACATGCACCGCGTATGATAATTCTGGAACATATACAACCAAAGCTCTTGCAGATGCAAGCGGGACCATCGACGAACTCGATGAGAGTAATAATACAATGACCAGTCAGGTGACTGTCAAATAATAAAGCGTACTTGAAGTAGTGTTATGCAGGGAATAGGGGGTGGGGGGGGGGCCCCCCCCCCCCCCCCACCCCCTATTCCCTGCAATTTCTTCGCTGAAAGCATGGCACACCAAACAAAATTAAATTCGAGGTGTGTCATGTTTTTATGTATGGCAATACTAGTAAGATAAAAGATTTTCAGGTAATCTAAAATTTGTTTGAATGTGGTGGGAAAGCGAGTGACCATTCGTTCCACCACAGAGCGATGGAAAGAGTTCCCCAGTTCCATCAAGTCATCACAATTCGGAAGAAAAATAGGAGAAAACATGTCAAAGAAAGCACTACTTGGAGTTGGAATTATTCTGCTCATGACGGCCATTGCGGCGGCTTGTACGCCCCAAGCGCCCGAAGAATCAAGCGCGGCCGTTGAAGCCATCCCGGTTGAGACGGAAGTCGTTGATGTTGAGGCTGTCAGTGAAGAGGCTACATCCACTGACGAAATGGAAAAAGAGGGAGATGATGCTGAACAAAGTGAAGGCATGAGCGAAGAATCATCAGAAGAGGACTCGCATTCCAGCGACGAAACCATGGAGGAAACGGATTCTATGGGTACGGTCACCTTTATGATCGTTCAGGCAGAGTCTGAAGCGCGTTTTACCTTGGGCGAATTATTGCGTGGCAATCCCAAAACGGTGGTGGGCATAACCGATCAGGTTACCGGTGAATTCCTAGTCGATTTCGAGAATCCAGCCAACTCACAGGTTGGGGTTATCCAGATTAATGCGGATACCTTTGTCACCGACAACAGCTTCCGTAACGGCGCAATTCAAAAATTTGTCCTGCAATCCAACCAATACGAATACATCACCTTCACACCTACGTCCATAATGGATTTACCTGAAAGCATTGCTAGCGGCGAAACTGCCACATTCGATATTACAGGGGACCTAACCATAAAGGATGTCACTAATCAAGTCACATTCAATACAACTGTGACCGCAGTCTCTGAGACGCGTTTAGAGGGGCTTGCATCTACGATCGTCGCCCACTCAGACTATAACATCACCATCCCAGAGGTGCAGCAGGTCGCGGATGTAGATGAAGAAGTACTGCTGGAAATCAAATTTGTTGCCTCACCCCTAGACAATTGATCGGGATCGTATAGAGTTTCAAGTAACAAAATAAAAAAACACGTGCTCTTGGCTCTTTGCGCCAGGTAGCACGTGTTTTTTTGTGGGGATGCACAGTGGGCAATTAATCATGTGCTCTCTTCGGGCAGTCAAACCATTGGGAATTGGGATCAATTCTGTTTACATTCAGAGTGAACCAAAGTGGAATGTAAATGGTTATGATAATGGAATCAACCTAGGCCACATTGAGCCCTTCCATAACAAGATTCAGTCTACGGGAAGCGAAAGATTTGGAATGGCTAACTCGAATCGATCCAGTCCTCACTCTATCAAGAATCATTTATTTCTTATTACACTGAAAAGCATACTGAGTTTTGCATTTTTACTGCTCATTCCTAAAGCGTAGGCTTATTCTCTACCCGTTCGCTATTCGAACCCATGCCAGAATTCTTCAAGTTACAGCACTAATTGGGCCAGCGCACGGTATTTTCTAGCTCGTTGAAATATTTTTGCCGATAATCTCGCTCTCACAGAGATTTGTCTGCATCTTACTTTAGAATTGTTCACTTGTGCAATTCGATAATACGACAATTTATTTTCATCAGAACTTTAATGTTGTTTTTCTATCCAAGTGGACTCCGGAAAGTCCTTTAAATTCTTGTCATTCTGAACCCTGCAAGGGTGAAGAATCTCTGCCCGAAGGGCAGGAGACTCTTCGCTTCGCTCAGAGTGACAACTTTTTCAGATACTTTCCGATAAATACTCAGTATCCAATATGGAAAAGTAAAGCATGTTGAAATTGTCGCAGCGAACCAAGTCGCTAATGGTTTACCTGGTATTGATCTATACACCCGCTCTACTCCTTCTACTTGCAGTTGCTTTTGTAAGTAAGAAAACTGGAATCCCCATTTATAATTTCATGGTTGACCCGTTCACAATTGTAAATCGGCACCCCACCTTTGGAATTGTTTCCTATTTTGGGGTTCTGGTATTAGGTACTGCCGCAACAATATGTTATTTCTGCAGAAGAATACTCCTTCGATACGGTAATAATCCAAAAAGCGCAGTATTTCTTCTTTTGGCAGGTATCTTTACCACGACCTTGATGTTAGATGATCTCTTTCTCGGTCATGAAACACTAGCAAAATTTATTAGATCTGAGAAAATCATCTTTTTCTTGTATGGGTGCTGGCTATTGGTAATATTGTTAGGGTTTCGAAACTTGATCATGGAAAGTGATTACCTGATCCTGCTCATCGCGCTCGCCTTTTTTGGACTGTCGATCTCTATAGATATTTTTGAAGAGTCCGTTGAACAGTATGTCGGACAATGGCGTGTCTTTTTTGAAGATGGTTTTAAAACCCTCGGCTTTGTTGGTTGGTTTGGCTATTTCGCAAGATATTGTTATTTCCAAATAATCAATATCTTATCCCACACTGAAAACTGATCAATCTGATATTATTATCAGAAAGTTTCTTCAATCATATAAAAAACCTTTACTACATCTGTTAGAAGAATCCATGTAGTAAATCCAATTTGTCATGGATAAGAAAGTACTCCCCAACAGGCGCCAGATAACTTTACTATTGTTGATATTTTGCTTGGAGAGCTTAATGAGTCTTATATCTCTATTACTCATTTTCTCTCGAAATGATGGTGCATTTTTATTAGGTAATTTGTACATCAGATATGCATATATTGGCATCAATTTCATCATATCTTCCTTCTTGGTAATCATGTTGACCGTTCTGTGGACAAAGACATCCGTTGAGGAGAAACTATTTAGCTTGATTCAAAATTGGTTGCAGGATGAATTTCAGATTAAGGTACTTCAAGTTGGTGCTGTACTTTGCGTTCAAATAGGAAGTTTCTTATTCGCTGAGTTATTGTTCACTGACAACATCTCCATACGAGGAATTTTGTTTCAATTAGCCCCTGTCATTGGATTTGGAACGCTCGCTTTTGCTCAAGTGGATTTTCTGATCACCAAAATTATTCAAAACCAGAAAATTTCAATATGGCTCACCAATCGAATTTATCATCTTTCATTAACTTGGATAATCTTAAATCTGATTTGGCTTCTAGGAACTGTACGATCATTAGATGGAATTCTGATTTTCAAGAGAATTATTATTCTCTGTTTAACTGCATTTGTCTTGATTGTATTCTATTTAAATCATCAATTTACAACAGATCATCTCTCCCGATGGGTTTTGACTTGTTCACTTGTTCTGGTGAATATGCTATCACTCTGGATAACAAATCGGTTCAACGAAATGAGTGCAAGCGAAATCATCATTCTCATATTGATACCCGCTCTCATTACTCAATTTATATTTTTGGGAATCATATTGTTTAAGGATAAGGATAAACAGAATCTTGTCCTTGCAAATTCATTCGTAAGCATAAAAAAAATTACCATTGTATTAAGTAGCATTGCTACTGGACTCGTTTCAATAGCACTATTTCTACAAGTATGGCTACATCTTGGCTACACTAATATACCCAATCTAGTGGAAACACTATTTTCCCTTGACCAAGAAAACAACGTGCCTGCTTATTTTTCTTCTTTAATTCTATTGATTTCCGCCGGTTTATTGTTACTAATATTTTTTTTCCGACTAAAAAATGAGCAAGCATCATTTACCTGGCACTGGGGATTCTTGGCAACAGTATTTATTTTCTTATCATTTGACGAAATGTTTAGCTTTCATGAGCGTTTGATTTACCCAATTAGAAATATCGTTAGAATAGGTGGAGTTTTTAGCTATGAGTGGGTAATTGTCGCAATTCCACTCGTAACCCTTTTAGGAATTTCATATTCGCGATTTATATTACATTTACCACCAAGATCAAGAAATTTAATTTTCCTAGCTGCCCTGATATTTATAGGAGGAGCAATTGGGGGAGAGATGATGAGCGGATGGTATGCCTCAAGATTTGGAGAAGGGGATGCAAATTACATCATGTTGACAATATTCGAAGAAACGCTTGAAATGACTGGAATTATCATCTTCATTCATGCCCTCTTGCAATACCTGTCTCATGAGACAAAGGGAACACGCCCAGTCACGAACGTCAAAAAGCCTGGCTTCGATTAGAAACCAGGCCTTTTGGAACAATACTTTAAGGAGTTACGCACTTGAAGCGGATTGGGCTGGGAATAGGGGGTGGGGGGGGGG
>CAYWIC010000102.1:0-18841 GCA_964458115.1 uncultured Anaerolineales bacterium
TATTTTCTAGGTTTTGGGGAGCACTCCCTAAAAGATTTGTCAGTCAATCAGGGGTTTGGACTCATTTTGGCGGTACTCTGCTAATACCTCTTCGATGGTGTGGAAAATCACATCAAAATCGTCTGGCTTGACAAGGTAACGATCCGCGCCCAATTCATAGGCAAATGCTTTTTCCTTTCGACTGGTATACGTAGCTGTGTAAAAGATAAAGGGAATTTGGCTGAGATGTTCGTCGGATTTCAAGGACCGGCATAAGGCGAAGCCGTCCATCACTGGCATGAGGATGTCGCTGATGATCAAATCTGGTGGGTCATCCTTGACCATCGCTAACGCCTGATCACCCTGCTCTGCTAAGGAGACCTCATAGTTATGGCTTTCGAGCAGGTCGTTCAGTAACAAACGGTTGACTTCGATATCGTCAACGACAAGGATTTTGGTCATACATCGCTCCTGCCATTTTAGCGGATGCCATATATATGGCATGTCTATCAATCCGAGAGATCAATTCTCAGCATCGAAATAATAGCCACGACCTCTCTTGGTCTTGATATAGCGCGGCCGAGATGGATTCGACTCAATTTTGCTGCGCAATCGGAAAACAAACATTTTGAGAACTTCTGGGTCATCATAACCAGGGCCCCAGACCGCGGCCAAAACTTCACTGTGAGAAATGGCTTGTCCAATATTGGAGATCAAATAAATCAGCAGACGGAATTCGGTGGGAGTGAGGATGACAGGCTGCCCCTCAATCAACACTTCTTCTCTTTGTTGATCGACCACAAGAGCTCCATTGTTGAAGGTGAGAATAGAGCCATTGCTTGAGCGAGGCTGTTTCGCACGGCGTAAGGCTGCCCGGACTCTGGCCCTAATCACAGCTACGCTGGATGGTTTTGTTATGTAATCGTCCGCGCCTAACTCCAAACCTTGTATTTGATCTACCTCAGTATCACGGCCAGTTAGCATCAATACAGGAATGCTAGATGTTTTCCGTATTTTGCGTAAGGTTTCCCACCCATTCAATCTCGGCATGATTACATCCAAAATGACCAAGTCGAAGTGGAATTCTTTCAATTTCTCGAGGGCTTGACGGCCATCTTGAGCAACAGCAACTTGATATCCTGCATGATTCAAAGAATCGCGCAGCATATCGATCACTGCCATATCGTCTTCGACAACTAATATATGTTCGCTCATTCGACCTCCTCGAGGGGAAAATATACTCGAAAAGTGCTACCCTCACCGGAAACGCCAGAACTGTCAGCAGTTATCTTCCCGCCATGGGCTCGTACGATCTCTTGGGCCAAAGCTAAACCCAAGCCAGATCCGCGTTGCTCACTGAAAACATGAGCATTTTCACCACGGTAGAATCGCTCGAAGATGTGTGGCAGCTCTGCTGCGGAAATTCCCCAACCATTGTCTTCAACTTCAATGACGCCCCACTGCATTTCTTTCTCTGCGCTCAATCGCACCCAGCCGCCTGGATCGTTGTAACGCAGAGAATTAGTTAGCAGGTTAATCACCACCTGGCGCAGGCGGCCTTCATCTGCCATGATGATCATGTCAGGCGATTTTACATTCAAACTCAAGCTGATTGAACGGGCTTGGGCGCGTGGCTGCATCAGCGTGATTGTATCTTCCAAAAAAGATTCGATATAGAAATGTTTCTCTTTCAGGAAGTGTTTGCCGCGTTCGAAGCGTGATAAGTCGAGTAGATCATCCACTAATCTGGCTAGAAAACCTGACTGTTCGTGGATTGTGCGGATATAATGTTGAACTCGATCGGGGTCTTCAACCTCGCCATCCAAAAGCATTTCGGTCAGCCCAGTGATCGCGAAGAGAGGGGTGCGGAGTTCGTGAGATACCTGCCCAATGAATTCGATTTTCTCCTCCATCGCCCTGACCAGGTCGTCGCGCAGGCGTTTTGTATGTAATAACGAGCGCGTGCGAGCTAGCAATTCAGGTTCGTCGATGGGTTTGGTGATGAAATCGTCAGCGCCAGCTTGTAAGCCTTGCAACCGATTGGCGCGATCCTTTAGGGCGGTAACCAGAATTATGGGGATAGATGAGGTTTCGGGGTTCTCCTTCAAGCGTTGGCAGACCTCGAAGCCACTCATCCCAGGCATCATCACATCTAACAAGATCAGGTCAGGTGCGTCCTCAGCAACGAAGGATAACGCCATATTCCCATTCGGTGCGACCTGCAGATTGAGAAATCCTTCAATTTCTAGTAACTCTTTCAAAAGCTCGCTACTATCGGGATCGTCTTCAACAATCAGTATCCGGCTGGTTTCCATTTTGTCACCTATCGTTGTCCTGGTAGGGCTACATGGAATTGAGACCCTTTTCCTGGTACACCCTGGCTTTCGAACCATATGCGCCCATTATGAAGTTCGACCAAGCCTTTTGCCAATGCCAAGCCTAATCCGCTTCCTTCTTGGGTACGCGTCAGTGGTTCTCCTGCCTGCTCAAATATTTTAAAGATCACTTCCTGATCAGCCTTCCCAATCCCAATACCATTATCTGAAACAGTAATTTCAATATCTCCGGCAGAGTTACAAAATGTGGAAATCGTCACATGCCCATTTTCCAGCGTGAATTTAATGGCGTTGTCGAGTAATATTTGCAGGATGCGTTCCAGACGTCCTGCATCCGCGGTGATAGTGAGCGTGGGATCTGAGATCTTTTTGTCAAGTTGGATGTTCTTCGCTTGCGCGTGTTTGGAAAACTGAGATATTGCACCTGCAAGGAGGTCTGATATGAGGAATGTCGTGGGTGTCAATACCATTTCGCCACTGGCAATTTCCGTTAGTTCGAGAACATTGTTGACCATTTCTAATAGCCGTACTCCACTCGAATGGATGCTTTCCACATAGCGCGCTTGTTTCTCTGTCAAAGAACCGGCTCTTTGCAATGATAGCATTTCTGAGAAACCGAGTACAGCGTTCAATGGAGTTCGTAGCTCATGGCTCATAAGTTGCATAAACGAGGTCTTCACTTGTAAAGCAAATTCTAACTTCTTCGTAGTTTCCACTAGGTCAGCAGTTCGTTCTTCGACGCGTCGCTCCAATTCCTGTCTGTATTGATGCAGTTCATTTTCAACCTTATGTTTGTAAATGCCCATCTCGATGGTGGCATGTAATTCTCGATCCTTGACAGGCTTTATGATGTAACCAAATGGCTCAGAAATCCTGGCTCGTCGCAATGTGGCCTCATCAGAGTAGGCGGTCAGGAATATTACCGGGATTCCCCAGCGTTCTCGGATCAATTGGGCCGCTGTGATCCCATCCATTTCGCCAGCTAATTTTATATCCATCAGCACCAAACTGGGATTAGATTCAGCTATTTTTTCAAGGGTATCCTTTCCGTTGGTAACCTTTCCTGCAATTTGATACCCCATCCCTTCCAGACGATTTTCCAAATCCAATGCAACAATGGCTTCGTCTTCTACAATAAGAATATTTGCACTTGCCATTTGTCTCTCCATATCTGGTACTGATAGTCCAATGATTTTGGCGATGACGATACCCAAACTACGCTCTCATCTAAGATTGTTTTCCTCTTTGATGAGTCGCAGAAATACATTCATTACATCTGGATCAAAATGTGACCCTGCCTGCTTTTTGATGTGTGCCAGGATCTTCTCCTGCGGCCAGGCATCGCGATAGGGGCGATCTGTGTTCAGAGCATCCCAGACATCTGTCACAGCGAAGATACGCGCTGCCAATGGAATCTGCTCACCTTCCAATCCTCTCGGGTATCCGCTCCCGTCCCATTTCTCATGGTGGCAGTAGGGAATATCTAGAGCTGGGGATAGATAGTCAATATTAGAAAGCATGCGGTGAGCATTAGTGGGATGTTGACGCACGATCTCCCATTCGCTATCTGTCAAATCGCCGGCCTTGAGAAGGATCTCCTCGGGAATAATCATATTTCCGATATCATGCAGCAGCGCTCCGCAGCGAATGTGGACAAGTTTGTCTCCCTCGACTCCCAATGCCCGGGCGAGACACATTGTGAGATTGGCCAGCGAAAGGGTTTTGCTAGGTGCTGCTTTCTCCCGTTCGTCCAATGTTTTTGCCCAGGCTTCAAGGGTAGCTAGAAAAGCCAAATTCAGTCCAGTGTTTGCATTTTGTAATTCCGACATGAGGCGCGCATTGTCAACCGCGATAGCTGCCTCCAGACTCAGCATGTCTATGAATTCCGCCCACTCATCACTGATATCAAAGGGCTTGCGGTGGAAGATTTCGAAGACGCCTTTGACTTGATGACGGACGATGAGAGGCACAGCGTGATACGATGCAATTTCCTCAAGTTGGAGATTGGAAAGTATCGATTGGAAATCGATGTTTGATGACCCAGGTATCCAGTTTTTTATTTCTATAATGCGTCGTTCAATTGCCGCACGGCCGGCCAAGCTCTCATTGAGCCAAAGCTCAGATCGATTGATGGTATGCAACGGAAAGCCGCGTCCGGCAATATATTCCAGCATCTTGGATTTAGGATTGAGCAATAATGCCGTCGCAGCATCAGCATTTAGGTTAGTTGTGATTTGATCGAGAAAGGCATCGAGAGTAGCACGTACATCAAAGGCGCCTCCTACGATCATGGCGACTGCACGCAGAGATTGAATGCGCTCTAACCGCTGTTCGGCAATCTTACGCATGGATTCAGCCAGATCACGCTGTTTTAATAATTCTTTCTCGGCCTGGTGTTTGTAGAGCGCCATCTCGATGCTGGCATGAAGCTCTCGATCCTTGACTGGCTTCACGATGTAGCCGAAGGGTTCAGTGATCCGGGCTCGTTGCAAGGTAGCCTCATCGGAGTAAGCGGTCATGTAGATCACCGGAATATCAAAACGAGATTGAATTTCTTGAGCCGCTTCAATTCCGTCCATTTTTCCGCGCAACTTAATGTCCATTAATACGAGATCGATGGGCATCTCTGCGGCTTTTTGTATCGCTTCTTTGCCCGAAGTCGCGATTGCGGGTATAGAATAATTCATCGCCCCTAATCGGTTCTGAATATCTTTAGCGACGATAACCTCGTCTTCTACGATTAGGATGTTCTTGTTTTTCATAAGTATTCTCCTACCGACCATTCAAATAAACGACTGAGCTCTCTGTGCTCTTTGAAAGCTTGAGTTTCATTCCATAATTGCGGGATACACGAGATAGAATGTGGTACCCTCTCCAACCACACTCTCGAACCAAATTATTCCACCGTGGGCTTCGACTAAATGCTTGCTAAGTGCCAGGCCTAAGCCGGTGCCATTTTCTGAGCGCGCTAACGAGCTGTCGATCTGCTCAAATTCAGCAAAAACCTTGGGGTAATCCTCCTCTTTGATGCCAATTCCAGAGTCAGAAATTGCGATCAAGATCCACATGTCGATCTCTGAAGAACAGCGATGGCTGATCGTTGGATGGTTTTTCAACAACAAATGACGATTCGTCATTGAATATTCGATGGCGACCCGTCCGTCGGTGGGGGTAAATTTAATGGCATTGGAGAGCAGATTGAGTAGGATTTGACGAAAGCGGATTGGATCTCCATTGATAGCAGTCGTTGGATCCGGAGTTTCGATATGTATGGCAATGCTCTTCGAATCAGCCTGTGGAAAAACCATTTCACAAACATTTTCAAATACTTGTGCCAATGAGAGTTTTTCGAAATACAGCTCAATTTTGCCTGCCTCGACCTTGGCCAAATCGAGTATGTCATTGACCAGTGCTAATTGGTGCATACTGCTGCTGAGGATGTTTTCTACATAGCGTTGCTGGCGGCTGTTGAGTGGACCAGTATGCTCTTTGATTAACAATCTCGAAAATCCAAGGATTGCATTCAACGGGGTGCGGAGCTCATGGCTCATGCGGTTCATAAAGTCGGTTTTGGCCTGGGTTGCGCGTTGAATATCGATGTTGGTTTGAGCCAGTTGTCTGGCTTGTTTTTGTAACTTCTCATACGAGCGTGCTGAAGCCAAACCAAGACCAGCCTGGTTGACAATGATATTTAAGGTGTCTCCATCTAAAGGACCTTGTTCGAGGACTAGTAATCCTAGAACCTCTCCATATGCTTGAATGGGCAAGATCAACCATTCGATAAAAATTCGATCAATGAATGCCTGGCCTTCGAACTGAGAGCGTTGGATAGACATGCTTTCCCGCCAGGCTTGATTGATGGCTGGACAGGCCTCTAACTTGGCAATCGATAAACTATTTGCGTCAGATGACAGCCCGTTTAAAGCAGATAAGCTGAGGCTTTCTTCTTCGATCACCCAAAGGATGCTCCGTTCGATGTTGAATTCTTTTTGTAAATGTTCCAGTAACAATTGAGCGGCATCACATAATGTTCTAGCTCCCTGTAATGCTGTCACGATCCGATTGATTCCCACAACCTGATTAGTTTGCTCAAAGAAGATTTCTGCGACTTTTGCCGCTTCGTCGCGTTGTGTCCGGGCTCTCTGGTAGGATCTGGCATTCTCTAGCGCCAGAGCGAACTGGTCTGCAATTGACTGAAGCAAATTTAAATCACTCATATCGAATTCATCTGGTTGTTCAGAACCGATTCCCAAGATACCAAACACGGAATCGGCGATCCTGATCGGAACAACCAGTTCTGACTGCGTTGGGTGGAAACCAGGTTGGCGGATAAAACGCGTATCCTTTCTGGTATCAGAAATCAGCACACCTTCATTGTGTGTGACAACCCACCCTGTAATACTCTCTTCACCAATTACAAAACTCAGTTTACTCAGAGGTGTTTCCTTGTCCTCATTGCTAATGATCACGATATCTAATACGTCATATTCCACTAGACCAATAAATGCACTTGCAACCCCCAGGGCTCTTTTTACATCTTCGATAATTTCTTTTGATAATTCATTTACATCCAATGTGGTGGCCAACTTGCTCGATACTGTATTTAGCAACTCCAGACGATGGATATTCTCTTGTAAGGCATCCTCAGCCCGTTTGCGTTCCCTCAGTTCAATATTAAATTCATCTGTGCGTTTGGCAACGCGATGTTCGAGTAGTTGTGCATGTTCCTGAACCTGTTCATATAAGAGCGTGTTTTGAATTGCAATTGCAAGCTGGCTGGAGAAAGCTTGCGCAGCAGTCACATCTCCCTCCTGGAGTCGAGATCCCCACAGCACCAGCATACCAAGATTGTTGTCTTCAGCCTGTAAGGGAAGGTAAAAGACAGAAGATGATTCGTCGACTTTGATCGTTTTCAAAAGGTGTTTCAATGCAGGGCGCGATAGCTTGGGGAAAGCTGACCTGGTTATTTCAACAAATTCTGCTCCCCGAGCAAAAACAATCTCCTGTTCTTCAACAATATTCCTGTAGAGTATGAAATTTTTTGCGTTGATCTCGAAGCCTGCCGTCTTTTGCTTGATAAGCTTTTCAGCTTGTTGAACAAAGGGTATTTCCAGACTTGTGAACCGCACTCTCAGGGACCCATCCTCGGCGAACATTGCTGCAAGAACTACTAAGTCCAAATTGGTGAATTCACGGCCTAAGACATCGAACACCTGCTCGAGTTGCGTAGTATTTTGGATTTGTGCCGCCACTCGGCTGAGGGCATTGATGAATTCGGTCGAACGAACTAAGGCCGCGTGTTGCACTTGTTCTTCCTGAAATAGGCGCGCCCGTTCTAATGCCTGTGCGGTGGTGTTGGCGATCAACGTTAACAAGCGTTGATCATCTTTGTCAAAAGTTTGTTGTCTCTGGCAAGCGACACCGATAACGCCAATGACCTGATTGACAGCTCGCATGGGAACGACCATGCCAGCTGTCAACCCCATCGAGCGGATGTCGTCGGGAATGTCAAAACGGTTCTCGCTCTCCAGATCATTGAAAACTAAGGGTTCCCCACGTTCAAAAACGTATTCCGATCCAGATCCCTTGCCAATCGGTAGCATGAAGCGGTTAATTTGTTCAACACTTCCACCTACACTCGCTTGTAAAACTAAATGTTTGGGATGGTCAGCTTCCTGGGGAGTCATCAGACTGACCATGGTTACGTTCAAAGCCTCGGCCACAGATTGGACTGCGATTTCCGCGATCGTAATAGGGTCAAGTGCAGCCAATAGAGCTTGGGAGAGCTGCAATAGTGCAGCTTGCTCACCTTGGCGTTGTTCCCTGAGCTGCGTGTGAAGATCAGCGATCTCGAGAGAAGCAGCGACCTGGGAGGCGAACACAGAAAATATGGAGAGGTCGCTTTCTTCAAGATCTTCGCCAATGATACTTAGTATTCCCAGTGCACGATCTTCGACAACCAGGGGGAGATATATTGCCGGTGGATTCTCCACACCAAATGCCATACGAGTGGCTCGATTGAATAAGGGCAAAGTAATTCCTGGTAATAATTTCTCGGCCAACCCCCAGACCTCTGATAGGAAGAAGGCGTATTTTTTTGTGCCTTCGCTTTCAATCGGCGGGAACAGAGTGGATTTGATACACAGGTTGGATAATGTAATTTTAAGGAATCTCTCAATTTTTCTTGGAGAAGTGTGAGTGGGGAAAATATGTTTGATGGCAATTTCGTCCCCCTCGAGCTGCCCTATTAGGCAGCTCAAGCCTATCTTATTGAGCTCTTCTCCTAAGAGATGGATGACTTCTTCGGAATCCAACGTGGTTTGAAGGCGCGCCGAGACCGCATTTAGGGCCTGGATCAATTCGTTTCGCCTGGAAATCTCGGCTAGATTTTGGTTTACGGTTTTGATGAGTTTGCTGTTCTCTAGGGCAATGGCCAGTTGGTCTGCAACAGCGACCATTACCTGGATATCTTCTTCCAAAAAAGCGCCTGGATTGGTGCTCTGTACGGTCAATGCACCGCGCGACTCGCCGTTGATTACCAAAGGGAGACTCATTTCTGCACGCGTTTCTGGTAGATGTGGGTTTACAAAGCGGATATCGTCATCCTGAGCTTGTTGAGCTATGCGCGGTTGGCAGTGGGTGATACACCAACTTATCATTGAAGGAAGGTCGATTCTTAATTTGTGCTCTTCATCTAATAGACGCTCCCCCGCTTTTCCAGTCCCAGCCCGTAAAACTGCAAATTCCCTATCTTCGTCGACAAGGAATATCCCTACATAGTAAAAATTGAATTTCTCTTTGATAATGTTCGCTGTATGCTGCAATAGCGTCTGGGGATCGCGGATTGTGCTGATCAGACTGGCTGATTCCACCGCTAATTGCATCTGAATGTTTCTGCGGTGCATTGATAGTGAATAGGTATGGAATTGATTTTCACTGCGGGTCAATCCATCTCGCAGGAAAGTGTTTTGAAGAACCAGTCCGATTTGCTGGCCAAAGGTGGTCAGCATGGGTAAGTTTTCAGGAATCCATTCGGAGGGCCTGGACATACCTAGACATATCAAACCCAGGGTATCTAATCCTGAATACAGGGGCGTGATGAGAATCTCATCCCAATTTTCGGCTTTTATTGCCCGAGCGAGGGTGCGTGGGAGTTTGCGTTTATCCTCGATCAGTATGGCCTGTCGCTTTTCCAGAGCTCGTAAAAGAGTAGAACTTGAAGTCGGTATCTGATTAGCAACCTTATTAAATTGTGAAGTGTGAGCGCTCGATGCAGCCAACGCAAGCGAGGTACTATGTTCTTCGAGTAAATAGAGCGCGCCCCCAGCGAAGTTAAACGCCTGGACAACCAGATCGAGACATTCAGCAATTGGCGCAGGTTGATCTGATAATTGGTTCAGTACAGCCAATAGTTCAACCAGAGCTTGCATGGTGTGCTCGTTGTTTTGTTCTATTGTCTGAGACATTTTTCCTCGCCTTATCCAAGTAGCTTTTCTACTCGATCCAGCAACTCGGTAGGTTTGAAAGGTTTGACCAAATAATCTGTAGCACCGAGGGCTAAAGCGCGATCACGGTCAGCTTCTTGGCCCTCGGTAGTAAGCACCAGGATTGGGAGTGCGGCGCCATCTGGGAGTTCGCGTACAATTTTTAGGAGCGACAAACCGTCCAAGATGGGCATGTGTATGTCCAGGACGACCAGGTCAAATTGGCTGTCCTCGATCAGCTTCAAGGCGGTTTGCCCATCGATCGCTGAGGTAACGTTATAGCCGCGAGATTTTAGGGCAAATTCAATGATATTTCGGACGCTGTTCGAGTCATCAATTGCCAGGATGCTTTTACTCATTATGCCGCTCCTTATTCCAGAGAATTATTTCAAAATTTCCAGGGTCAGTTCTCTGACCGAACTCTTCGTGAAATCCCATCGCTGACGGCATCTTATGTCCTCTTCTGGTTCTCGAGATGCCCATTCGTCTGGAGTGAGGCATCCAAAAAAAATGAATTGATGTGCTGTACCAGGACTCGCAAACTGACCGGCTTGATAAGGATCAAATCAGCGCCAGCTTCTTGGGCTTCTAAAAGATCGCTATCCTGCCCTCGGGCGGTGAGGACGATCACACGAATATGTGACAGACGAGAATCAGACCTGACCTGGCGGCAAATGCTCAGGCCATCAAGTTTTGGCATAATCCAATCCAGGACCACCACGCGGGGCTGGTGTTCTTTGATCAGTTCTAAAGCCTGCTCGCCATCACTCGCACTGATCACCCGATATCCTTTAAATTGCAATTTGTCCATCAGCATTGAAAGGATTACGGCATCATCGTCTGCGACTAACACTGTATTGTGCGAATCGATAGCCTTGTTCAGCGGTTTACTTGTGTAAGCCATTGTTCTCTTCCCTACGGATCTCAACAAGATTCTTCACGAAAATATCGACAAGATTGGGATCAAACTGAACTCCAGCGTGTTTCTTGAGTTCATCGATGGCGACTTCATCGGGGAGAGCTTTCCGGTAAGGGCGGTCACTGGTCATGGCGTCGAAAGTGTCGCAAAGAGTTATGATACGCGCTCCTATTGGGGTATCCTCACCTAAGAGGCCATCTGGATAGCCACCTCCATCCCAGCGTTCATGGTGACTGCGCACGATAGGGCCGACTTGTTCCCCAAAGCGCATTGGCTGCACAATTTGTTCTCCCAACGCGGAATGCTCTTTGATGATTTCATATTCTTCCGATGTCAACTTGCCAGGCTTACGTAGGATCATATCGCTGATTCCCACTTTGCCGATATCGTGCAGAATTCCACCAAATCGAACATAGCGTTGATCTGTTGTTGACAGGCTTGCTAATCGAGCCAAACGCTGAGAATATTGAGCCATGCGTTTGAGGTGATGGTCGGTGTATTCATCCTTAACCTCGACAACATTTGCCAGTGCGAACAGAATACTTTCAGTATCTTCCAATTGATCGTGGAGTTTTTTAACTTGCACAGATGTTTTAACGCGTGCGAGCAATTCTTCTTCTTCAAAGGGTTTGCTGAGAATATCATCTGCCCCAGATTCCAGCGCTGTCACGCGGCTGCTAACATCCGTTAAAGCCGTCAACATCACCACTGGGATAAGTCTCCAGAGGTTATGTTCTTTTATGCGTTTGCAGGTCTCATATCCATTCAGCCCCGGCATCATGATATCTAAGAGAATTACATCAATGGAATGATTGTTATCGAGCAATTCCAGGGCTTGTTCCCCATTTTCTGCTTGTAAAACTGGATATCCTGCGTCCCCCAGGAAATCTGTGGCTAACTCCCGATTCATGACATTGTCATCAACTACTAAGATTGTGGCAATCTTGTCGTCGCTTGATTCGATATTAAGTACCATCTGAGCTCCTGGAGAATGATAGGTTACATTGAATGGAAATGGCTCTAATGGGATGAATTATTGATTTCCCAAAGGACATTGGAATTGCTGACTTCACTGGGATTCGTCCAGTTGAATCTAGGAGAGCCAACGGTTGTTATACATTATAGAGAATTAAATGGTCGCTAAGGTATCAAAAAGGTAACGGTTTACAGATCCCGCAAAACGATCATTGTGAAGTGGGGGTTTCGCTCAGACACCAATCCACCTTTTCGGTTGGGAAGGTGTGGTCCACTATATGATTTCTTTAAATTGAGGGGGGTGCCCGGAGTTCAAGATTCTGAAGTGAGGTGATCTTCCGCCCCGGAGTCTTGGATTATTGATTCTGGCGGTATACCAATCTCATTACCCAGAGCAGACAGGCTCTTTAAAGCCTCATCGAATTCGTAGAGCGTAATCAGTCTTTCTAATTCCTTCAGCTGCGGTTGTATCTTGGACGTAGGGATTTTCTTTCTCAAACCGTTTAGAATGCTCAATGCCAGAGAATCGTTGGTTTGCAGACGATTGGCCAATTCCTGGAAATCGTCGGTAAGAGTATCGAGATTCAGGGACATTCCCTCATCATTAGCCTGGGGAGCAGGATCATTCTCTGGGTTTTCATGAGCCAACTCAGGGCTGAATCTCTGTTCAGCCGCATCTTCAGGGACATTCAATTCTATCTCGAAAGAAAAAGTGCTCCCCTCTCCTGGTAAGCTATCCACGTGAAATCTCCCCCCCATCATCTCGATTATTTGTTTGCTCAATATCAAGCCCATCCCCAATCCGCCATACTTGCGTGTTGTGGAGCCATCTAACTGGGTGAAGGGTTGAAATATTTTGTCTATGTCTTCTTCTGTCATTCCGATTCCGGTATCACTGACCGCGAATTTCAGGGTCGCTCTGTCGTTTTGCTGCTCGACCACCACGACGGAAACTTCGATTTGGCCTTCCCCGCTGAATTTGATGGCATTTTCGGTGAGATGGCCGAGCACTTGTCGCAACCGCTCATTGTCACCAATCAATTGTCTGGGAACATTGGGGTCGGCATTGAATGTGATCTGCAAACCCTTTTCGGATGCCTTGAGAGCACATTCATTGGCCAGATCTGAAAGCAATTGATCGAGATCGAAGGTTGCCTCGACTAGTTCGAGTTCCCCATTTTGCAAGCTACTGAAATCTAGGATCGTATCGATGATGGTTTTGAGCTTGTTTGTGGCAGACTTCAATTTCTCTAACATTTCCGCATCGAATGCGGACAATTCTGTATCTTCAGCCAGGAAGGTAATGCTTAGGAGTGAATTCAACGGTGTGCGCAGTTCGTGGCTGACATTGGAAAGAAACTCTCTTTTTACGATATTGGCTACTTCAGCAGCTTCCCGAGCCTCTTCGATATGCTCTTTTAGAATGATCGCACGTTTGCGCTGCAAGCGAAGGTATAACAAACCAATGATCATTAATAATGCCCCCACCAAGATAGCAGCCCAAAGCGTGTTAAAAGGAGTTTCCATAGATATCAATTTTAGCGCGTGAGTAGGATTTGATCAATCGGATCGATTTCGAATTTACCCGTCAAGTTTGTAAGTTCTTCCATTTATGAAGCCAAGCTCTCTGCGATGGCTGCCCGGATCGCCTCGGGGGAAAACTCCACTGCCGCTGCGTTGGGCTGAAATACAGTCCCCTCTTCGATTTCCTTTTCAATTTTCCTGCCCAATTCCTCGAATCCTTGGATGGTATTTCTTATTGCAATCTTTTTCGTCATGGCCTTCAAAAACCATCGGGCGAATCTGTTACCACCTTGTAGCTCTCCAGCCAAAAGGGTGATTTTGGTTCCATTTTCCGACGCTTCCAAGCGCGTTGTCCAGAACGTGGAAACGCCCATCATGATCGGAGTGCTGACGGTATACTGCTCGAAAGGTTGCCAGTCTACAATGGTTTGCGGAGTAATGTCCTTCCCGTGGGCGCATATATAGGATGAATCTAAACCCGTACGATTGTTGCCCTTTCTATCAAGGTTGGCGGAATCTGAACGAGAAAGAATAGCTTTGTATTCCGGTTTGGTCACATAATCCCACATCAACATGGGGGCCAACGGATATTCATATTCACAAGTGATAATTGCATCCTCGGGTTGCACCAGGATACGGCTGCCCTCTTTTCTTCGCTCCCAAACTGCACCCATATCCTGCACAAACATATTGACCGCGCCAATATGCTCATATACCTCTGTATGGGCGGTCATGGTATCTGCTAATTCCTGAATTCCTAGTGCATCGACAGCCGCCTGGCTGTAGGCCACATAGGCCTCTATGTTGGTTTTCTCTCTGATGGTGTTTTTGGTGAGGCGATGAACCGTGTTGACATCGGTGCCGATCAATTCGGTGTAGGAGGGCAGTTCTTGGAGCATATAGGTGCCATAGTGGACGAAGAACTTAAGGTCAAGATTGGGGATATTGCGGCAGGCATTGCAGGTGCAGGTTGTGTTGAGCACCATCAATTCGATGGCGCGCTTGAAAGCCACATAGGTAGCCTCCATCATTTCGACCAACGTCTGACCTTGAAGAATGCTGCGCTTATCAGCGTAACTGATTACGGCATCGCCTTCTAAGCGCGAAATCATCAGCGGCACTTTCGTGTGCTCGATGAGTAGATCGATCAATGCCCTTAGGCTGTCTTCGGCGTGCTCTAATTCGGACCCGCTGAGGAATGCCGTATACCCAGTGATGTCTGCGATGATCAGGTAACCATTTTGGGTTTTCGACATGGGTTTTTCCTTTCTTTGTGCAATTGGTGAAGTCCAGATTGGGGTATGGGGCGTGCGGAGCATGCCCCATACCCCAATCTGCTAATTTCACCATGGGAGTGAGCTTCTGTAAACAAATTCAGATAATATCGGTAAACATCGACATTATAAAGTATTATTCTTGTTGTGCAAATACTTGCAATCCTGTAACAAATACAGGTGATAGATGGGAATTAGCCTTCACAGAATACCCCGACACCATTTTTTCTAGTGATAATGTTAGGCTACTACTTGATCAAGAAGGGTCCAAACAAATCATCTGCCAGGGTGGAGTCCTCCTCTTCGATATCCCACTGCTCCTCGGGCCACAACTCAAGTTGACGCCCACCACCAATCACCAAACTGGTGAGATCGGTCTCTTTCATGCCCAACGGTTGCAATACCTGGTAGACGGTGCGGATCAGCAGGTCGCGGTACCGTGCCTTGTCGATTTGACTCCAGTGGGGCGGCTCTGCCAAGCCCCAGGCCAGGACGCCCGGTCTCTCCCCTTTGACATATAGCATAGGGATGCGCTGGCCCACGCGCACGTCGATACCTGCGTTCCGCAATTGGGTGGCAGCCTTGGCGGAATCGGACTTGCCCTTGTACTCTTCTGGCTCTCTGGAGAGCCGCTTGCGGGTGACCAGATCTTCCAGGGACACTCGCTCGGCATAGAGATCGGCCACATGCTGGTAGATGATCGCCAATATCTCAGGGATGTGTTCTTCGAGTCGCTCAGTTCGAGGTTCGCCGGCCAGCTCGGATATGATCTGGCGCTCGATGTTGCTAACCCATAGGGGTGAGTCGGCCCTACGCTGAGCCATGCCGCGTACTTTGAGATCGCCATTATAGAATTTGCCGAAGTAACGGTTCGACGCGCCGATGCGCGGGTTCATTTTGGATGGCAGGAAGGCTAGCCATTGAAAGATACCCTCTAGCTCGATGATCAGCCCGGTGCGCTGGCGGATCTCTTCGATGAGCGGCTGGAAATCTTCGGGTTGTGAGTGGCCTTCTTTTTGTACGAAGACTGAATCGGTGTTGGCATCCAGCACCTCGAAGCCGAAATCCTGTGAAGCTTCGATGGCGCGCACCAGCATCTCCCGTCCAATGGCGCAGATGGCCTCATGCGCCAGAATGCGTCCGTACAGGTTGTGGGCATGGCCCTGGTAGCCAAAGGAGACATACCCCAACCACTTCAAGCCATCGATGGAGCCTTGCAGTTGCTCCCTCTGGGGATCGTCCTGGGAGATCGCCCGCAGCATGGCTTTGGCCAGACGGCGTTTCTCCAACAGCGGTTTGAGAATGGTGGCAACCAGGCCGGGTACGTCCTGGTTGATGGGCATCCCGCTGCGGGGAACGCGGGCTACCGCAGTCCCGGTTTCCCCAGCAGTTTCGCCGCTGATGTTCCAATTGGCCATGATGGAGGGATACATGGAAAAGAAATCCAACTCGGCCACGTGACGGTGCAGGCCGACAACGGGATGGTAGTTCAACCCTCCGCCGTCGGAATCGTTCAGGGCCATTAGTGGACGGAATGGTTCGGTCTGACGCTTCTTGAGCGGCACCAGCGCACCCCAGCGCAGGGCCTGCCGGACCTGCATGGCCGTGAAACCGGCCCCTGGGCTGTTGCGAGCGGCGATTTGCACATCCACGCCGCTGACGCGTGCCATCTCGATGGCAGCATGCAGGCTAAAGCCGCCGGTCATGGCGGCGTTGCCCGGATCGACGTGCCAGCGACCGAAGAGCAAGGTCTGCGCGGCGCGGTAGTGCACCTGGCCGTAGCTGTGGTAGGTCAGTTCGTCTTTGACCAGGGCTTGTTTCGATTTGTCTCGGTTGGGGTTGAAGTCAATGTGGTGTTTTTCAGCGATCTCCCTCAAGGTGGGGAAAAGCCAGGCATCGCCGTGGGCGGCCAGGATCACATCCGGGTCGCAATTCTCTACTATGTTGATGATCTTCACTAGCAACTCACGCTCATCCTGGATTTCCAGTTGCCACATGGCATCGCCGCATTGGAGACTCAACAGACTAGGTGGTGTGTACGTGGGGTCGGTATCTGGCTCGATTCGTAGCAGGCGCAGCGCGGGCAAGTCGTAGCTTAGATCCCAGGGGCTGTCTAAGACGTCGATGCTCTCTACCAGGCCTTGATCGTCCAGCACTATATGACATTTGGCCATGGGGAAGGCGCCGGTCTCGCCGCCATAGCGCACGGAGAAAGGGATATTGGCGTTGTAGTATTGGATGCCCTTGAAGCGCTTTTTTACGTCGTAGAAGATGTGCCCCTGGGTGATGGGGTCTGAAGCCTCGATTTCCAGCACTTGCCGGATGCCTTTGAAAAGGTCGCGCTTGGGGGTGAAGAGCATTTCGGGCGGGTTTTTCTTTTCTGTCAGATATTGATAGACTCCCTGCAGACGCCTGCGCTGGCGCGCCGCCAGGTAGAAAGCGGTCTGGTAGGGCTGGCACAGTCGCTGGCGCCCCCCATCTTCACCGATCAGCCAGATCACGGCCCCGGCTGCTTTATCGGGATAGACCGAGAACAGCCAGCCGGTCAGCTCTGCACGATGTGCATCACGGCACATAGCTGGGATACAGGATTTCTAGCAGTTCGGCGCGCAGGCTGGTTCTGAGCTGCTCGATCTCCCAATGCAGGGATTCGATTTCGCCCTTCAGCATGATCTTCTCTGCTTCCCCGGCCTCGAGCCTCTCTTCGAGCTTTTGGATGCGCTGGCTCTGAGCCAGCACTTTACCCTCCAGTTGGTAAATGCCCTTTTCTTGCTCCAGGTTCATGCATAGCAGGATGCTGGTGATGGGCAGGGGATGCTTGGCCTTCTCCGCTGCGGGCACGTGGAACTCGGCCTTGTTCCACAGCTCGTCGAAGAGGGCCTTGTCGTCGCGCAGCAATAGTGCCCGGCGCATCTCGCTGAAGGTGCTGCGCTCGAGTTTGAATTGTTGGGAGAAAGGTGGCAATGTGTGGCCCATGATGCTAAAAGTAGCGCGAAAAATAGGGACTTGGGGCAAAGCCTCTATTTTTCGTGTGTGACCCTGGCCAGGACATGCCCCAGGCGTTCCAGCGGGGGGCGGGCATCGGCGCTGAGAAATACCAGGCAGTCCTGGCTCAGGCGTTGAAGCTCGACCTGACAGGTGAAGAAGAGTTCGTCGACGCGGCGATCGGCCTGGTGAACGGCCTCGTCGTAGAACCGGGCCAGAAGATCACTGACCAACAACGGGGTCGCCTGGGCATCCAGCTCTTCGAGGAAATCCACCAATTGGGTACAGGTTTCGGCGCGGGAGAAGGTGATCTGCTCTTTCAGGATCATCTCATAGCGCTGCCCGACACGTCGGGCCAGTTCATAGGCGATATCGTAGAAAGGCAGGCGGTTGCCACAGACCAACAGGCGGACTCCAGAAGTCAGTGCTAAATCGACGGTCAGGTGGAAAGAATGCTCTTTGGCAATACGGTAGATTTGACCGCGCGGCAGGTCGCTTGGAAGTTTCATGCCCCCAAGATAGCCGAACGGGGCGATTCTAACAATCCCCTTAGGGAGTGATTTAAGGGGTAACTCTATGGGGGATGCACATATGGGGGTGGGGGATCTGCCGAGACCCAGATAGGCTTCAGCCTGTAGCTTGTTCGTCGAACTTGCTGAAGTCCCACTTGCGGAGGGTGTAGCGCAGTTGGTGGCGGCCGCGCACATTGAATTTGCGCAGGATCTCCTTCATGTGGGTTTTGACTGTCTCCAAAGAGATATCCAGCTTTTGAGCGATTTCGGCATTGGTGTAATCCAGGCAGGCCAGCGCAGCGACTTCTTGCTGGCGCCGCGAGAGGCTCTCCCAATAGCCCACATTTTGATTGCTGACCTGGTAGCGCTCGTTGACGGCTTTCTTGAATAATTCCGCAGCCAAATCTTCCATACTGACTTGCTGGTCGTGGGCTATTTCTTCCAGCATCGCCAAGACTTCCCCGTCAACTGGAACTGGAAAGGTTGGGGGAGCTCCCCTGCGAGTGGGGAACAGGTTATCGAAGATGTAGTCGAAGCCGGTGGTCATGAGGATGCCTGCCAATGGGGAAGTTGTCGCTACTGTATACAGAGCATACGTTCTATTATAGCATCAGATTTTTGTAGTTGTATAGAGAGAGGTGATAGTACTATGGTCACGCCAAGTTTTGCCGGATAAAGGTAGATGTAGGAGTATGGGGCCTGCGCCGCAGGCCCCATACTCCTACATCTGTTATGATTGCTCCTAGGTAAAGGGAAAGTGGCAAATCAGGAATGTTTTCTCGTTTTCTTGTGTATTCCTTCTATGACTCTACTGCAGTAACTCAGGCAAAACAGAAGCGTTGAGCAACAAAAA
>CAYWIC010000103.1:0-18809 GCA_964458115.1 uncultured Anaerolineales bacterium
CTTTTCCCATCTCAATCAGGGAAACCCTCCTGAGATTTGTCAGTCAATCAGCATCCAAATAGTATTGTTGTTGGGCGGCTATTGGCACGCCAAGGAGCCTTTTATCAAATCCTTGGGTTGTATCCTGAAAGCAGGGTACTGTCGCGAGAAAGTCTTTCAATCGCTCGTCATTGGAACGATGAAGAGGAAAGAGCATTCTCTCTAACTGTCTTGGCCTTTATTGCTAAAGATTTGGGCGAGACATCCGAGTCTCATCGGATGATGGCAGAGATTCTTTCAATATACAAAAGTATTGGCGATGAAAAAAGAGTAGCCCTAACTTTGAACAATATTGGTTCTGCAGTCTCGCTGAGCGGAGATTATTCAGCAGCCAAAGATTACTTTGAAGAAAGCCTGGCTATGGCGATGGATGGTGGTGATACGGAAGCAATTGCGATGGCACTCAGCAATTTCGGTGTGACCCTGATGGCTCTGGGAAAATATTCTGCGGCTCGACATCGATATCAGGAGAGTTTGCGTCTGCGGGAAGAAATTGACGACCGACATGGAGTGGGGTTGGTGAAGCTTTATCTAGGACAGTCTGCTTACTATGAAGAAAATTATCAAGAAGCCATTGAGCTACTTAATCAGGGACTTGAAATCTTTCGCCAAACCAGTGATTCAAGGCGCGTTGTTTCTGCGTTGGCCAGCCTGGGTGATGTTTATGCGACCCTGGGAAAACCCGCTGAGGCCAATCAGTATTATCAGGAGTCGTTAACGCTTGCCCAAGACCAAATTGATCGCCGAGGTGTCGCCCGTGCGCTGTGCGGTCTGGGGAGCGCGGTCCTGGCGGTAGGCGAAGAACAAGCAGCGCACGAATATTTATCACAGGGCTTGCGTAAGGCTGCCAAAATGGGGGCGCTAGACGTCATACTGTTTGGTTTACTCGAATTCGGAGCGCTCTTCGCGCGGATGGGGGAAAAGCAGCGCGCCTTGGAATTGTTTGCCTTCATAACACACTATCCTTTTGGGCGGCAACATACAAAGGATCGGGCTCTGAAACAAATCTCTACTATGGCTGCTGGGCTGCCTGCCAGAGTTGTTGCTGACGCCCAGGTCCGCGGCCAGGCCCTGACGCTGGAAGAAGTTCTCGAGGGACTCAACTAAGAATCCAATCGCGACTTTCGCAGTTGAAGACAACTAACAAAACAGATGCATGCGGCGTTATTACCTCATACATTTGATTTTTTGCTTTCTTGACCCACTTACCTTGCCATGTTAAAATGCATTCATACGATTAATCTGAGATATAGCACCCCTGCTACGCATCCACTATTCAATAAGGGAATACGCCTTTGGGATTGGGGCGCGGCGCGAGGGTCAAGCAGGTGAACAATGAGCTATTGGCGCAATCCATCAGAATTCTTTCAATACCTGGCCGATAACCTGAATTCTCAGCCGGACGATGACCAACTTCCTGCCATGAGCACTCTTAGCGCTGAGTTGGATATCAGTGTCGCGCGCTTGCGCGAGCAGTTAGAGGTTGCCAAAGCACTGGGCTTTGTGGATGTCAAGCCACGCACTGGCATCCGCCGATTACCCTATAGATTCCTGCCCGCCGTATGGCAGTCACTGGCCTATGCCATCGAAGTTGACCGGACAAATTTCGATTCCTTTTCAACACTACGCAGGCATATCGAAATGTGTTTCTGGCATCAGGCAACTGAAGCTTTGACCCCCGAGGACCACGCTCATTTACGCAATTTGATGGCCGAAGCCTGGGCAAAAATGCGCGGCACTCCTATTCGTATCCCACATGAGGAGCACCGCGAATTCCACCTATCAATTTACAGACGGTTGAGCAATCCCTTCGTACTGGGTATCCTGGAGGCATATTGGGAGGCCTATGAAGCAGTGGGCTTGAACGTCTACGCAGATTATGATTACTTGAAAGAGGTTTGGAACTATCACCAACAAATGGTCGATGCGATCTGCGAGGGGGATTTCGATGCCGGGTATCGGGCTTTAGTTGATCACACCGATTTGCTGTATCACCGTTTGGGTTCAGAATCACCTGAATGGTAATCCGAATATCCCTTTTTGGGATGAAATAAATACGTCATGTGTCATTGCGAAGCCTGATTTGGGCCGAAGCAATCTCAATCATAAAAAATGGGAGATTGCTTTGAGTTCTACACTCGCAATGACAATTCATTTCAAGGAGATTTATGTCAACTGTAGAAACCAAAATCAAATCTGATCAGGTTCTGACGAGTGACCCTGTGGTGAACGATTTTTCCATCTCAGTCGCCACAGTCAATGGGTCGGGCAGTCAGACATCCAACCTGACGTTGCTGCGGGCGCTGTTCAAGATGGGGATCCCTGTATCTGGGAAGAACCTGTTCCCGTCGAATATCCAGGGGCTTCCGACCTGGTACACCATCCGCATTAGCAAAGATGGTTATTTGGCACGCAGCGAGACCACCGAGATCATCGTGGCGATGAACGCCGCGACGTTCGCCAAAGATCAGGCCGAGTTGGTACCCGGAGGGGTTTTCTTCTATGCTGACGATATCAAGCAGGCTATTACTCGTGAAGATATTGTTGCCTACCCGATGCCAGTCAAGCAACTGACCCGCGAGTCCGATGCGCCAGCAGCCTTGCGCACCTACGTCGCCAACATGGTGTATGTGGGCGTATTAGCACAGATGGTAGGGATCGATACTGAATATATCAAGGCCGCGCTAGATTTCCACTTTAAGGGTAAGGAAAAACCCATTGCCTTGAATTTCGACGTTATCGTACGCGCAGCTGAGTGGGCATCCGAGAACTTGACCAAGAGAGATCCTTTTTCCCTCGAAGCGATGAATTCAACCGAAGGCTGTATCATGGCCAGCGGCAATACCGCGGGTGCCCTAGGGTCGATCTATGGTGGTGTGCAGTTCGTATCATGGTATCCGATCACACCGGCTTCAAGTCTGGCTGAATCCTGCAATGAGTATTTACCCATGCTGCGCACAGACCCTGAGACGGGCAAAAATTCATATGCCGTAGTTCAGGCAGAAGACGAGCTGGCTGCTATCGGGATGGCTATTGGCGCAGGTTGGGGGGGGTTGCGTTCGATGACCTCGACCTCGGGACCTGGCATCAGCCTGATGACCGAGTACGCCAGCATGGCGTATTATGCTGAAACCCCGGTGGTGATCTGGAATGTCCAGCGCATGGGCCCCAGCACCGGACTGCCGACACGAACATCTCAGGGTGATATCAACCTGTCCTATTACCTGGGACACGGGGATACCAAGCACATTGTCCTACTTCCCGGATCGGTCAACGAATGTTTCGAGTTTGGTTGGCGGGCTTTTGACCTGGCAGAACGCTTGCAGACACCGGTGCTTGTGTTGAGCGATCTAGATATGGGTATGAACCAGTGGATGACCGAGCCCTTTGAGTATCCCGATGAAGAAATCGATCGCGGCAAAGTGCTCTGGGAGGAGGATTTCGACGATCTGGAGAATTGGGGGCGATATCTCGACATCGATGGCGATGGAATTCCGTACCGTACCCTGCCTGGTAACCGCAATCCTCGTAGCGGGTACTTCGCCCGAGGCACTGGCCACGATGACTATGCCAATTACAGCGAAGACCCCGATGATTGGGTGAAAGGCATGGACCGCCTGCTGCTTAAGTTCGAAAATGCCCGTCCGATGATGCCCAAGCCGGATATTATCAAACATACGGGTGCAGACATAGGTGTAATTGCCTTTGGTTCCACCGATCCGGCGGTGCGCGAGGCTCTTGACTACCTGGATGAAAGCGGGCTTGCGATCGATTATCTGCGCTTGCGGGCGTTGCCCATTGGGGATGAGGTCGCGGAGTTCATTAGGGATCACCAGCGAGTGTATGTGATCGAAATGAATCGAGATGGACAGTTGCATGCGATCTTGTCTCTGGAAGTGCCTGAAAGTGCCGTAAATTTAAAATCCCTCACGCACAATGATGGCTTGCCCCTCTCGGCAAGCTGGATCAAAGATGCGATATTGGACCAGGAGCGCAAATAAGATGGCAAAAGTAAACTTAGTTAATCTAACCAAGGCCGACTACCGCGGCGCACCTACCACCCTTTGCCAGGGCTGTGGACATAACTCAATTAATAGCCAGATCATCACTGCCTGTTTCGATTTGAATATCCTCCCCGAGGATATCGTCAAGTTCAGCGGGATTGGTTGTTCCAGCAAGTCACCGACCTATTTCCTCGAGCGCTCCTTTGGCTTCAATGGCCTGCATGGGCGCATGCCCTCTCTGGCTACAGGCGCCCTCTTTTCGGATACCTCATTGACGGGCATTGCCATGAGCGGGGATGGTGATACGATCAGCATCGGAATGGGGCAATTCAAGCACGTCATGCGGCGTAATCTGCCGATGGTCTATATCGTTGCCAATAACGGAGTCTATGGCCTCACAAAAGGTCAGTTTTCCGCCACGGCAGAAGAAGGTCTGGCGCTCAAAGGGCATGGACAAAATCCCTATATGCCCATCGACATCGTCTGGGAGGCCGTTGTGGGACGGGCGACCTTTGTGGCGCGCTCCTTCGCCGGGGACCCCAAACAGGTACGCGAACTGCTCAAAGCGGCCCTCAGTCACCGCGGAATTGCGGTGCTGGATATCATCAGTCCATGTGTGACTTTCAACAACCAGGATGACGCCCACCACTCCTACGCCTGGGGTAAGAACCATGAGGTCGCCTTGCACGATCTCTCCTATGTGCCCCTGGCCGAGGATATCATGGTGGATTATGAGGCTGGTGAGTCTAAAGAGGTCGATATGCACGATGGCTCGCGCATCATGTTGCGAAAGTTAGAGTCCGATTACGATCCCACTGACCGCTCGACGATCCTGTGCATGTTGGAAGATGCCAACATGAAGCAAGAATTGATAACTGGTCTGATTTACATCGATACTGAGCAACAATCCTTGTTCGATCTGTATAACTTGCCTGATGAACCCCTCAACCGGCTGACCCCCGATCGCATCCGCCCTCGACGCGAGACAATTGATAAAGTCAACGCGATGATGTTCTAACCTTAAAAGGATAGTGGCGGCAAAGCCGCCACTATCCTTTTAAGGAGGGCATCTTCCAGGGGATGCGCCAGTAGTGCCCGCCGCCCCCTTCACGCTCCATCAACCCATTACTAATGAAGCCCCGCCGAAAGGTTGCCGAATCTTCGTAATGCTTTTGGATGATCTCATTGACCTCTTGCTCGCTATACTTCCTGTCCTCCTCGAAGAAATTGACCATCCATTTGAGCAGTACCAGACGTTTCTTGTAGCCAGCGGGGAGAGTGATCACCTGATCGCCATCGAGAAACGTTTCCAGCACTTTGCGCTCCCAAGCTTCATATTCGACATCTTCAGCCAGGTTGACGACTTTTTCCGTAGTGATCGAAGCGAACACATTTTTCGACATGCTGTGCAGGCTATCTACGTCCAGGCGGTATAAGTGATCATTACCGTCTGTGCGCATAGCCACTAGGTTAAGCTCTTTCAATTTGCCCAAGTGATGAGATACGGTAGGAGCTTTTAGGTTTAGCAGAGTCGCCAGCTCTTCGACGCTGCATTCGCGCTGTGCCAGAACACCCAATATTTTTAGCCGGTTTTCGTTGGCAAGCGCTTTGAAGAATTGAAGTAGGGTAGACATTTCATTTTCGGTCATAATTCGATCCTTGTCTAATTAGAATAATATCTAATTTGAATATTATCGAATAAGATCTGGGCTGTCAAGCCCCATCAATCTGAAAATTCCACAAAAATGAGCTGTGATGGGGACAAACTCCCATCACAGCTCATTTTTGAATAATATCCTTGACTCTCTCATCGCCTTGTGATAAGCTTCTCCCCGTTGGCATTTATTAGCCAAAAAACTTTGAAAAGGAGGCGTACCCTATGGCAAAAGTGAATAGAGAAAAAGTAATCTGCGAAGTGCGCCTCGTGACCGCCTGCTGAGAGATCGCTCAGCATTTTCCTGTCTAATTACAATCTAGCGGCCACGGGAACACCCGTGGCTGAATTATTTAATTTCGGGCGCGCTTTCGCTTCGTCGCAAGCTCTATACGCGCGCGCTTAAGTATTGTCGATATCTACCCTGAAAGGAGGTGGATGATGTACAACATAGAAATCTATATCGATACCTGCGAAGACCAGACCGCATCCGCCCCCAAGAACGGCAAGGATGAGCGGTCGCTGCGAATATTAATGGACGGCAATCGCCGTCGTCTGAAACATACAATTCGAGAATGGTTTTCCACATATGAGGAGCGTTCTCTGCGATACCAAGAGTATTACAATGGACGATAAACAGAAGCAAGTAGCAAATTATACGAAGGATATGCAAAAGCATATCCGTAAGCAAAAATTGCGGAATACGCGCCGGAAATCCGGCCAAAAAGAAAAGATCAAGAAACCTCGCCACAAAGAGTGGATCCCTGATTCTTGGGAGGAGTGGGATGATCTGGATTATCCCGCTGATGAGAGGATTATGCCGCGCGGTGATGCCGAGCGTCGACGCGATGTCGAGCGCCGGGCTTTGGATGGGCGTTCAGGCGGGAATTCTGAGAGGGTCGCTGAGTCCCAGGGTTCGTCAATACCCAAGGGTCTGGTACCCTCTTCAGGTTCCCGTCCTGAAGTTCCCGGCCTGGTCGTAGAGGTCAGCTCAGGGATGTGCCGCGTCGATATCCACAATGGCGCCTCCCCGCTCTTGTGCGATATCCGCGGCAGTTTGAAATCTCAAGATACCGGGTATACCAATGTCGTAGCTGTCGGCGATCAGGTTCACATCACTCTCAATGGTGACCAGCGCGGCGTGGTGGAGCGAGTGCTGCCTCGACGGAGTGTCTTGGCCCGACCATATCGGCCCGATGTGGGCAAGTCAAGCTCATCACAACAGATCGTAGTTGCTAACATCGACCGAGTCTTGATTGTGGCCTCCTGGCGCGAGCCCAATATCTGGCCAGCGCTGATCGATCGCTACCTGATCGCCGCGCAACGCAATCAGCTCGAGGCGGTGATCTGTGTCAACAAGATCGACCTGGTTGAAGATCAGGCCGAGTTTCAAGCTACACTTTCGCCCTATCGAGATTTGGGATTCCATCTGCTTCTAACCAGTGCCGGAAATGGCCAGGGGATTGATGAACTGAAAGCGTTGCTCGAAGGGAATACATCGGTATTGGCTGGACTTTCCGGTGTGGGCAAATCTTCCCTGTTGACTGCCATCCAGCCCAGTCTCGATTTGCGCATTGGAAAGGTAACTCAGCGTGGCACCTTTACCGGGCAGGGGCGGCATACCACTACCCAATCCAGCCTTTGGAAGTTAGAGAATGGAGGATTGGTCATCGACACCCCTGGGATCCGCGATTTCGGGTTGGTGGGCATCAAACAGGCGCAGTTAGCAGAATGGTATCCTGAGATGGTCACTCATCTCGGAGGCTGCCATTTCTCCGATTGCAGCCACATCGTTGAAGCGCAATGTGCTGTCAAAGATGCTGTTTTCAATGGTTTGATTTCGGAGCTTCGCTACAAGAATTACACCCAAATCTATGAAGAACTATGTTCGTGATTTGTAGAGACGCAGCATGCTGCGTCTCTACTTGATCATTTATAAATATGAAAAAACTTGACGCCAGATTGGTCTATTGGATCTCTCTCTTCATCGAAGGGTTGATATTCTCGATCGTGTTTGCGGCCAATCAGTTGTACCGCGTGCAAACAGTGGGCCTGAGCCCATTGCAGTTGGTCTTGGTAGGCACCACCTTAGAGGTGACAACCTTCATCTTTGAAATCCCTACCGGGGTCGTGGCCGATGTTTATTCACGACGTCTATCGGTGATCATTGGCACTTTTATGTTTGGGATTGGTTTCCTGGTGGAAGCGACCTTACCCTTATTTGGGATTGTGCTGCTGGCCCAAGTGATCTGGGGCACCGCCTGGACCTTCATCAGCGGCGCGCACTCAGCCTGGATAGCAGACGAAGTCGGCGCAGACTACGTTGGACCCGTGTACTTGCGTGCCTCCCAGTTCCGCCGCGTTGGTAGTCTTTTAGGCATTCCCTTTTTTGTGCTGTTGGGAAATTTCAGCTATCGCCTGCCTATCATTGTTGGAGGCGTGATCTTCCTCATCCTGGGAATATTCCGCCTTTTGACAATGCCAGAAAAGGGCTTTCAGCCTATTTCCAAGAAAGAACGGAATACGTGGAACGAAATGCTTACTACCTTCAAAGGCGGTATTCAGCTCGCGCGCGCTAAACCGGTCTTGATGACCTTTGTCGTCATCGCTGTCTTTGTCGGTTTGTACAGCGAAGGCTACGACCGTCTTACAGAGGCCCACTTCATTTCGCAGTTTTCGTTTCCTCTGTTACCGTGGGGAGGCGACCCCATCGTCTCGTGGTTTGCATTGATGAGGGTGATAGGATTATTCCTTGGATTAGGGGCTACCGAAGCAGTCAGAAGGCGGCTGGATACAACAGATCATGTCAAAGTCGCTCGCTTGTTGAGCGGCATCTATGGGCTGATTTCGTTAGGCTTGTTGGCCTTTGCATGGTCACGGGATTTCTATCTGGCGATCCTGGCCACTCTGCTCATCGATAGCGCCCGCGGGGTGACTGGGCCACTCATCGATACCTGGATCAACAAACACATCGAATCCAAAGTCCGCGCCACGATGCTCTCTATGACGGCGCAACTCGATGCCTTTGGACAGATGATCGGAGGTCCAATCGTCGGCGCGCTAGGCAATCTGCGTTCTATTCGCGCAGCCCTGACAGCTTCAGCAATGTTGATCCTACCTGTAGTTCCACTTTACGGGCGCACGATCCGACAAACGAAGGAGAAGCACCCATGACGAACTGACCTTTCACATATCATGTAAGCGAACGCAGATATCTGTAGAAATGCGCTGATTATTTGATCAGCGTTGATCCGCGTTCAGGATCAACAGTATCTACAAGACAATAATTGTGAAAGGTAAATACCATGCATACCATACGTCTATTCGAAGAAACCGAGTCTGAATATAAGGCTTTAGCTTCGCTTTTGAGCGAGGATCAAGAAGGCCAAACCCTGATCGCCGATGCCATCAGGCACTGCGATGCCATCCACAATCCGGGCTCCCATCAGCGCCTGGTAGCAGAAATCGATGGCCAGATTGTTGCTTATGGTACTTATGGGCAATCGATCTGGTATCCTGCCACAGGTGTTTTCGATATCCTGATCGATGTCGATCCAGAGTTCCGAGGGCAGGGGATCGGCTCGGATCTCTATAAGCTCTTGCTCGCGGATCTTGAAGGACATTCCCCTAAGACCCTCAAAGCCCGGGCGCGGGAAAGCGAGTCTGACGCAATCCGATTCTTAGAGAATCGTGGCTTTACACTCAAAATGCAAGAGCCGCTCTTCGCATTAGATCTGTTGACTTTCGATGATTCGCACTACGAATCCATCGCCAATGAAATGAATTCTTTGGGAATTTCTTTCCTTTCTCTGGCGGAACTGTGCCACAGCGATCCAGACTGGCTGCGCAAGTGGTGGGATCTGGAATGGGAAATCCTGCAAGATATGCCCTCGGATGAGCCGCCAGTGCGCAGGTCGCTGGAGAAATTTGAGAATGATATTCAGCATCCAGCAATTATTCCCGAAGCCTTCTTCTTCGCAGTCGATGGCAACCAGTTAGTGGGCATTAGCGGTCTCACTCGCCAAGACGAGAGAACCGTGCAAGCTGACCTCACCTGGGTGATCCCCAGTCACCAGCGCAAAAATATCGAGTTAGCTCTCAAACTCAGAACCATCGATTATGCGCATCAGAATGGCGCTACATACATCCTGGATGATGCCTTCGAGGGCGACCCAGGCTATAAACTCAACCTTGAATTGGGTTTTCAGCATCTCCCACCCTGGCTGGTGTTTGAAAAGGTAAAAAAGTAAACCCTTAGCAATATCACAAAAAATATGGTGCCAGCGAAGCTGGCACCATATTTTTTCTAAGTCTCCCCTTCCTCTGAAGGGGGTTGGGACGAATAAATCTACTCAATATACAAATGGATTACGATCTCGTTTTCGTTCTGCCAGTCATCGCTGGAACCATTGCTCGGCTCATCGATTTTGATAGACTCGATCAGCTCCACAGCTTCGGGAACTGAGATCTTGCCATCTTCGACCAGATCGAGAACAAGCAACCTGTCTTTCAACACTGTTCACTCTCCAATTTACTAATGTTCCAAATAGCCTACTAAAGCGTCTGCAGTATCGTGTATGCGATCATAATTGATGCTGTAGTGTTTGACGCCCTCCAGCCGCCGTTGTTGTAAAAAGCCCGTTGCAAAGAGTTGTGTGAGATGCCTAGAAGTGGCAGACTGGGTCAATTCTAAATCATTTTGAATATCAGAAGCATTACTTTCACCTTTACTATATATTAATTCTAAGATTCTTAGGCGGGTATCGTTCGATAGTGCGGACAAACGCATCAGCAGTTCAGAGCGGGTTAGCGTGGGTGAAGTGATTCCTGCTCCCTCAGGGATGCGTGCCCTCACCACCAACCAGACTGTGCTTTCAGTTTTGTCCATGGTCATCAAAAATGGCCCAATGTGTGCAGAGGGGATGATGACCACCTCTTCAGCCGTCGCGATCCAATGTTCCCAGATTTGAGGCATCTGGTCCCTACCGGTAATTCTCAAGAGGGCCTCTTCGGTGGACATACCAGAGAAATCCAGGGTTTGGAAGGCTTTGATCGAGTCTTCTAGCATGGGCTGGATGCGCTCCCACTCATCTTCAAGATGGTCACTCCACACCCGGCGCAGATAGGTGATGATCTTATCTTTCGACACGCCGGGATCAGAGAGAAGGTGATACTCCTTTTGGTGGTAGTCACGATCAAACTCGTAGCCTTTCCTCTCGTAAACCTTTTGGTATGTGGCTAGATAAAACTCATCATCAGTCATGATCTCTGCTGGGGAAGGGAGTTCCTCTGAAGGTACACCCATGATTTCTGCAGAGACTTTCAAGAAATCCTCAATCAACCAATCCTGCATTTCTTGCGGGTCGCGTGCCTCCATCGCGTCCAGCCAGGCAGGAAAGCTTTCCCAGTTATGACCGTCGAGAAACCGGGAGGCAATTCCAGTGAGCATTTTGTTCTCTTTTAGTTGATCATGCGTTAGCCCTTCGATCATTTTGTTTACCCAATCTGAAAACTCATCTTTTTCGTCATTGAGCAAGAATAGGCTGCACAACAGATTGTGCACGGGGGCTTTAGAAAACCTGAACGTAGCGATTTTCTGGGGGGCGATCAACTCAAGATTGGCCATAATTTGCTCCTATTTCATTCGATATACCCGCTAAACCGGGTGGACTGACAATATAATAGCAGATTCCGCAGCACTTGTCAAGCCTTTTATGCGATTTAGCGGGTAATGTGGGTGTGGTAATTTGAATTAATTTCGTTGATGAGGAACGTAATTCGTAAAGATCTCTACGGAGATGTTAAAATCATGAAAAATTACTTATGCAATGTTATAATTGAATTATCAGAATACTCTCAGCTCTGAAAACATCATGAATGGGTATGCTTATCAAGAAAGTAAGGTTGGATGTCAGCAACCCATAATAAACCCCAATTCTCAAAAAAGTTTTGCGTTTTTCCCGAATCTATCGATATAGATAGAAAGGGTAGCATCTATATATCGGATGCCTCTGAAGGAACGCTGTACCGATTCTCGCGTACCTCTAAACAAACTCTTAACTTAGACGCTGGTGAAAATCTAATTTCTAAATTAAAGAGTGGTCATGGTATTAGCATTGACCAGGAAAAGAATTTCATTTATTTTGGCATTGAGGTTAAAGGCAAGACGGGCATAATCCCAAAGATCGTCGGGTGTTCATTAGATATTTTTGACCAGGACGAATTTAAGGCGCGATTGCCATTTGATTTCGAAGAACTCAAAGCCGTTGCTGATCAACCAGGGTCGATGTGGTTCGAAAGAAATATCCCCAAAAAGCCAAATGGCATCGTATTCCACAAGGATACAAGTGCTGTTTTTTACACATACGAAAGATTGATCGGGGGATTTTTGCCGTTGTTGAATTTGCCTGGGTATGTGGGAAAGGTTTCAATTGACGATCAACATGCTGACATCATCCTCACGCCCATGATCACACCAAACGGTGTCGATATCGATAGATCTACAAGTGATATCAATCTGATCGTTGCTGCTACGAAAGAGGGTGGGATCCGCAAAGTCTCGATTTCCCCCATGGCTGAAATTTCACATCTAGAACCGCTGGGTAAGGGTGGACATCGGCTATTTGGGAACCTTCCAGACGGGTTGATCTGCCTGGAAAATGGTGACGTTCTTGTGGCTTGTTTTGGATCGGGGAAAATCATTCAGCTGGCCAGAGCAGATTCGGAGAATTGGCTTCCGCCAGTCACGATAGTCGAGGGATTGGGTCGTCCAACTGATCTGGTTATCGGCCCATCTTCAGGTAGCTCAGGAAGATCGATATTTGTGACGACAATGAAACCATTTTTCTGTGGACGAGTGGTTGAGATTCCTGATGCTGTTGGCTAATTCATGAGGCTAGAGTTTGAGAGGGTAACTCCCCAAGGAGATGAAATGGATAAAGAAAATAAAAATGAAAATGGAAAAGGAAATGGAGATAATTGGGTAAAGCCTGTTGTTGGTGGTTTGGGAATTATTTTTCTGCTGGTAGTTTTGTTTGCACTTTTCGATTATGGATTCTCACTGGGACTCTGTCAATTTAATGGAGAGCCTTGTCCAGAGAACTTTATGAACTTTGGTGCGGATGAAACGGAGTTGTACCCTGGACATGTCGAACTACAGCGCACATCCACCGAGGGCACCTTCGAATATATTGTCCTTCAATGGGTAGAATACGTCTGGAGTATAGAAACTCGCTCGGAAAACTTCGATGAGATGATAAAAGCGCTGGGGTCCAATAAACTCTATGAAGTAATTGATGGAGAACTTGTTCTGCGATTGAATACAGGCGAACGCCTGCATGATATTGCCGGAGAAAATTGGAAACCCTTGCTGGATGCGATGCCGGCTTCGGCGATCAAGATCGTGCAGCAGCGGTACACCGAATTGCTCAGCGGCGCCGACGGTCTCTTTCCCCTCTTCTATGCAGGGTTGCTCGCGGCGCTGATTTACTTCGTCTACAAAATCCAGAAGGATAAAGCCAGGTGGTTGGTGGTACTGCCGTTCATCGGCGCAGTTTTCGATTACCTGGAAAACGCCACTCACAGCACGATCTTGCGGTTGGCTGGGGAAGCAGGCAAGATCACGGCGATAGATCAAGGTCTGGTCACACTGGCGTATATTTTTTCGACGATCAAGATTGCGTTCATTGCTTATTCGATCATCATTGTCGTAAGGGCAATTACCCTCAGCGTTTTCCATCTGAAGAAGACCTCAAAATCGTGGGAAATCGACAAATATGGCACCATCTCTATATGGGCTTCTGGAATTACAGCAGTGGTGTTGTTAATATTGGCAGCCCTATCCATACTTTGGATGGCCTCTATCAACCTGGAATTCCAGAGCGAGACGGCGAATTGCCCCGAGCCTGGCATTTGGCAAAGAGTTTTTGGAAATGATTTCCAAGCCATCGAGTGTTGGAAAATTCAAGCAGAACAGGCTGAGGGTGCAGAGAGCGTATCATCCTATTCATCCAAGGCACATGTAAAAGTCTCCGAATCTTATCTGACCAAAATGAGTGTCGAATCGGTGTTTGCCTTGATATATCCGGCTCTTATCTTCAGTTTGATTTATTTATTGACTAACATCAAATCAACCAAAAAAGAGCAGTCAACCCAACCGCAAGAAAGTTCAAGCAAAGAAGAGCAGTCAAACCAACGGCAGGAAAATTCCAGATTTCAAGTCTGGTTGAATAAATGGATCGATGATCCGGGGAAATTGTTACTGGGAATGCCCTGGTTGGCTGGGGGAATGGATATTCTCGAAAATATCCTGCAAATGGATATGTTCCGGGCGTTGATCATTACAGGGAATCTGGATGTGTTTCCAGCCCATCTTACACCCATCGTGCTGGTGTTCCATTTCTTGAAATACGCATTTCTGTTGATTTCCCTGGTAACGATTGGAATTTTACTCAACGACTGGCTGCGTAAACGCAATACCAAAACAAAAGAAAGTAAAGGCAATACAAAGTTGGAAAAAAGTGGAGAAAGCAGTATTTCCGAAGATACATGGGATTATGTATCCCCCCACAACAAGGTTGGATTCATAAATGACGTAATCGAGGAAGCTGAATTCGACTATGTGAACGAAAGGAGAAAGGCCGCATCGAAGCATACGCGAGATCCGATGCCTGCTTTGGCATTACCGGCAGGATTGGAAGCAGACAAACCCAACCAAAGACGGCCCATAGGACTAACTCATTCCGGGGGGGGGATTCGTTCTGGCTCGTTCAACCTGGGTTTTCAGCAGGGTCTCTCAAAATATGGCATCCTTTCCTGGGTGGATTATTTGACCAGCGTTTCTGGGGGTTGTTTCCCGGCTTCTGCCCTGACAACCCTGTTATCCAAGGAAAAACTAACTTTAGTCGAAAAACTGGATATCTTGAAGGAGACAATCTCCAAGGAGAATAGGGAAGCAGCAGAGATCCAAAATGAAATCGAAGAATTGATCGAACTCGAGAATAATTATCGAGAAAATTCGCCTGATGTGGACGCAAATAGATTAAAAGACAGACAAAAAGAGATCTACGAAAAATATGAGCAGCGGCTAGAAAAACCATTTCACTTCGACACGCAATGGGAGAAATTCCCCTTCAACCCTGAGATCAAAGCCTTCGATACGGGCGAGTTTTCTCAAGACGAATTAGCTGGGGAAAAAGTTGCGCAGAATTACAAAAAATATAAAGGTGTATCCCACAAACTGGGGTTGAACACACAACTGGCATATTTTAGAGATCGCGGCAATTACCTAGCACCCCGTGTTGGCTGGATATCCCGCGATACACTGCGCTTGTTTGGCGCAGGTCTATCACGCGTATTCTTTACGCTGGTCTTGTTCTTATCCGTGCTGTTGGGATTCGCCTCTTTACACTATCTATCAACCGCGACTTTATCCCCTGCGATCATAGATGAGTTTCCTGCGACCTTCGAACAGACCCCGGCAGAAGAAGATACTGCGGAGCAAGCGGACGAGAATCTGACACTGGTCTTGAATGTGGATGAAGGTGAGACTTCCCTGGATATTGACTATGTGACTTCGCCAACCCCAACGCCAACCGTCTCGCCCACCGAGACAGATTCATCGGAAAGCACCCCCGAAGTTTTCCAAACCATTGGGATGATCATCGGGAACTATCCTACCCATCCTGATCCCATTGCCGAGCCAGCCAGCTTCCCGATCCCATGGGGAACTTATGCGGTTGCCCTGGTAATTGGCACGCTGTTTAGCCTGATATATTGGGGCCGCGTGGGAAATTTCTACTGGTTCAATATCAACCGCGATGCCAAACTCAATGGTTCTGGTGGGTCTGAAAAAATATCGGCCGAAGTAGATAAAGTCCGGGAGTCGATCAGCAGCTTTGCGTTCATTGCCTACTCAATATTCATTGTTGTTGGATTGGCCCTGGCAATTGAATGTTGGGATCCCGCACTCGGAGGGCAGGGATTGGCAGCTTTTTACTGGGTGTGGTTTGGATTGCTTTTTGGTTCATGGACATTCTATCTATTTGGCTTTCTCAAGAAATCGCTCGAAAGCAAGGACTGGGCAGAAGGGGGCATTGCCCCTTATGAACACTTCGATCGTTTGTTCGTGCGGATTTATGCAGGTTTGTTCCTTGGGATTGGGATGCTGACGGTCATCTTCTTGCGCTGTCACCCCATCGATGAGGTTGCTGGGGGTCCGAACATCTTTTGGATCTGGATCATTCCAATCTATATTTTAGGGAATATGCTTGGCAATAAAATCTTGGGAATTTTTAATCTGCGGAGAACTGTGAGTGGTTCGGACAGGCGAGGTATTTTTAAGCTCAGCCTCTGGTCGAACCCCGCCATGCGCAGCGTATTTGCCACCGGACAGGGATTGAGTCAATACAGTTTTGTGGTTGCCCTGGCACTGAACCTGGTCACCATACCCCAATACTTCTCCACAGTAGATGAACAGACCCGAACCTCATCCTTGTTGACAGCGATCATCTCTGGTGGTTATGCGGCCTATCTGGCAAGATTGGGTGAAAATGAACCATCTACCTGGGTCAAGAAAATCACCGACCTGACACCAGGGATCCGCAATATCGTTCTAGGGCTGTTGGTGCTGGTGTTCAATTTCTCGACGATCTTCTTCTTCGAGTCGGTGATTGACGATATCAATCATGGTAATCATGCCCTGACGATGGCCCTGGGAATGGGGGCATTGGTTGTCTTTCTACTAATTGGTTGGCGGGTGGATTTTAACATCGAATCCCTGCATTTCTTCTTCCGTGATCGCGTCGGGGAAGTTTTTATGAAAACAGAAGTCGAAGATAGTGATGGCGTCAGTTACACAGTTCGTGATGACCGGTTTCTGAAAGTGCATAATCTCAATCCGGACGGCAGCTCGGCCCCCTACCACATTGTCCAGACGGCCATGAATATCCCTGGGAGCTGGCATCTCAAGTATAGCGACAGAAAAGCCCTGCACTTTATCTTTTCCAGGAAATATATCGGTTCGGACATTACCGGCTATATCGAAGCAGGAAAATACCGCCTAACTGCTATCACCAAATATGCGCGGGGTATCGCATTATCGGGTGCAGCGGTTTCCTCTTCGATGGGGTTTCACACCTTTTTTGCCCAGGCTTTCATGGCCACATTCCTGAATTTGCGTCTGGGTTTGTGGATGGTGAATCCAAAGCTGTATGGAGATAAAAGTGGGAAATCTCTTGCAAAAGGTAATGTGGTAGATGAACTGGAAAGAAATGTATTTTGGCCTGCTTACCTTTGGGATGAATTGCGCGGCAAAGCCCACGAACGCAAAAATCTGGTAAATCTATCGGATGGAGCTTTCGTAATGGACAATGCGGCGCTCTACCCGCTCTTCCAGCGTCGCTGCCAGGTCATCATCGCTGGGGATGCCAGCGGAGACCCAAAGGGTCAATGTGAGAGCTTGTACCAGGTGCTCCAGCTTGTCAAAACAGATTTAGGTATTGATGTCGATATCGATGTCAAAGCATTGAAACCTCTGGAAAAAGATTTGGGAGATATCAAGAATGGCTGCTCGCTCAGGCATTGTGTTATTGGGAAGATAAGCTACCCCAAAATGGTGTTAGAAAACAAGGGGGAAATGGTTGAACTTGAGAAGCAAACCGGCTGGTTGGTCTATATCAAACCCGTGATCACCGGGGATGAACCCCTTTCAATCAGGCAATATTGGGAGATGAACAAAGATAAGTTCCCTCACCCTACGACGGCCGACCAGTTCTTCGATCACGATCAATTCGAAATGCAGAGGCTGCTTGGCGAGGTGATCGTCGAACACACCCTGCGAGATTTGGCGAAATATTTCCAGCAGGAAAAAGAATCTCAACAAACCAAGGCCAAGGGGATTCGGATTGAACTTGACCAGTTGAATGAGAAAATTTCCAATATCGTAATCAGCATAAACGAGATTGGCATCAAGATACTAAAATCTCAGGACAATGATGAAAAAGTGCTTCTCGAAGAACAAAGACAACTCTTGAAGGATACGCTCAATGTGGGAGTAATTCAAGCTGTTGAATTAGACAAAAAGAAGAAAGAATATGATAAAAATGAAACGATGTTCAAGAAGAAAGAAATGTTGTTAAACCAAGTTCTCGATGGGAAGGATGGGGATGTTTCCAAAAGACTGGAATTCGGGGCGATCTTCAAAAATAAGGACGAGGAAGCAGATCACTTCCCGGGTGTCTTCGAAGATCTGGATGATTTCATGAACGATCTACGTAAGGCGACAACTGTGAAGTGACAGAGCAAGGATTTGTTTCAAGAAAGCCCTGCGACCCGGGGTCAAGTCGCAGGACTTTTTCCTATCTTGATGAACCAGCAGCTTGCCTAAAGGTTTCTTGTTTTGTGTGGGGTTATGACGGAGGCGGTTGATACCAACCGGGCTTCTCTTGGGCCAATTTCTTTTTCGCAGCCTCACGCCCCAGTTCGATCTGATCTTCGATGTCTTGCGGCGTGAATTTTTCCAGGTCGATGGCCAAGGGTTTATCTGGCCGGATGGTGATTAAGTTCGCTATTTGTTTGTCCTTCAGATGTCCCACACGGATGTTATTCTCGAGCAATTCCTTCGTCTTGCGAAATACTTTCAGATCGTTGTTGACGAGCTCATTGGTGACGATTTCCATCAGCCGGTCGCTGAATTCCAGCAGATTGCCATGGTTGATGCTTTCCGTGCCGAGGATCTCGGGTTGACACAGGATGCAAACCACTTCCCGCGCACCCTCATCTAATGCCTGCTTCAGTGGGGCTACCTCACGGACGCCTCCATCCACATAGGGGACGTGTTGGATCACATGGGTTGGCATCATGATCGGGATGACCGTGCTGGCGATGATGTATTCCAGAATTTGAGTATCCTTGTTCTTACCGTACACGGCTTTTCCGTCGGCAAGGTTTATCGTGCAGGCGCTGAGGTCGATGGGGGAGTTGCGGATGTTGTCTTTGATGAGATCGTCTTTTACCAGGTCTTTCAGTGGCGTTGTATCGATCAGTCCGTCGAATTTCTTCATGGACTCTACTGCAAAAAGGGTGCTAGACCCTCCTCAAAACAGCAAAAGTTT